>CAMOXM010000001.1:0-65955 GCA_946629155.1 uncultured Spirochaetaceae bacterium
CCAGGGCCGCGACGAGACGCCTTGAGATCGATCCTGCTGACATAACAAGCCTCCTTTCCGCCGGAAGCGTACGACAATGCGAATACGCGTAGCCTATATTCTATCTCATACCATCATTTTATCAATGCAAATTATATGCCATCAATATGTTCCAAACAGATATTATGAAAAATTCGCTTTAGAATTCTTCATTTTCATAGCAATACAGCATTTTCCAGAGCAAAAACAACAGAAAATGCGATAATATCACTACATTTCAATGCATTAGCTGCTTTTTCGAAGCGAATTCGCTTAAAAAGATCACATGTGAAAATTTCACAGCAATTGTGTAATTTCTTCACACTGATTCCCTTTTTGAAATTGCTTCGTCATATCAATTATAATAAAATAATAAACGCAAAGCCATTATGGCGAAAATATGGCGAAAAAATGAAAAAAATGATTACAGCGTATATTCTATCAACGTTCATAATCAGCATGGCATGCATATTGGCAATCATGATCATAAAAGGCCGCGGCGAAAGGAAGCTGACAGTCAAGGTGCTGATACTTCCCAAATTCGAAGTTGGCGAGATGGCAGGTGATTTTCCAGGGGAAGCGCAATTTTACTACGAAGGCTTTTTAGAAGGCGGAAAGGAATACGACATACTCAACGGCGATGACACGCTGAAGCTTTATTTCAAAGATGGAGTAGCCCTATGCACAATCGGAACGAGCAAAGTGAACTCCGCGCTGAACACGAGCCGGGTGTTATCGGACCCGCGGTTCGATTTCTCCCAAGCATATATAATTTCCACCGGATGCGCAGGATCCGCCGCAGGAAGCACGGTTATGGGGGATGTATTCGTCATAACTGATGCGGCGGACTATGATCTGGGTCATCATGCCGATCCGAGGGAAATGACAAGCGGCAGAACGGAAAATTGGTTTCACGACCCTATGTATGACGGGATTGCAAGCATCCGCTTGAATAAGGAGCTTGCTCAAAAGGTTTTCAGTCTGGTGAAGGACATAAAGTTGGAAACGACGCAGCGCACACAAAGCTTCATGAAAGCGGCTTTTCCGGGCGAATCGTGGGCAATGCGAGATCCGAAAGTCCTTAAAGGCTCTACAATCACGGGCGATAATTATTGGAAAGGCAAATACGGCCACGATAACGCCCTGCTCATAACGGAAACGTATGGTTTCGACGACCCCTACGCTCTCACGGAGATGGAAGACGCAGCAATCGGGCAAGCAATCAGAAAACACGGAATGCTCGATCGTTTCATCATATTGCGCGATAGCGTCAACATTGATGCGTTCATGATGGGAGAAACGCCGGAGAGCCTGTGGTGCTCTTCATCTCAGAACACCGTCGTATCAGATAGCGGCACGGAATCAGCAGATATTTTCACAACTGCCATGGAAAACAATTTCAAAGTCGGCAAGGTCATAATAGAAGCGATTCTAAGCGGAAAACTGTAACATTCGCCGATATAAGGCTTTCAAAAGCGCCCTAAAACCCCAAAAATAATGCACGCTATCGTTCGGAAGGCTCGGAACTCGGCCGAACTGCTTTTCCTGCGGAAAAAATCTGAGCGATGATGACGCTTGCGAATATCAGCAGGCATCCTGCGATAGCTGATGCTGACAACCGTTCTTTGAGCAAGACCATTCCGCCTATAGACGCAAACATAGCCTCTGTTGAGAACATTATGCTGGTCAGAACCACATTAGGATTCTTTTGGGAAAAAACCTGAAGGGTATATCCGATAGCAGTCGAAACTAGAGCGCAATAAAGAATCGGAAACGCCGCCGACCTGATCACTTGAATCTCCGGCGTTTCGAAAATAAAAGCAGCCGCCGTACTTAAAACGGCAACGACAAGCACCTGCAAAATCGAGAAAAGGAGCGGGCGCACCCTATCTATCGCCCTATCGATGGCGATTATGTGAATGGCATACATCAGCGAATTGGCAAGAAGCGTCAGATCTCCTTTGGTCACTACCAGCATTTCCGCAACGCTGCCAGCACCTGCAAATATCAGGAAAAGCCCGATCAGGCTCATTATCACGGATATCCAAATCGCCTTTTTTATTTTCCGCCCGTATATGAAAAACTCAATGAAAGGAACCAATATGGCATAAATCGATGTGAGAAAGCCGCCTTTAGCGGAAGATGCGGTCAGCCCAAGTCCTATCTGCTGCAACGACTGCGCCGCAAAGAGAATGATTCCGCATGCTATGGCAGGCTTGATGCAGCCTGCAGCAGGTCTATCCCTATTGGTGTCGAAAAGCAGAACAACAGGCGCAAGGGCAACCGCCCCTATGATGTTCCTAATGGAATTATAGAAAAAAGGCTGAATCGACTCAGCCCCCTTGACCTGCGCTACGAAACCCAGACCCCAAACAAGCGCTGTCACGAGCGGCAGAACAGATAGCAATACCTTACGGGCATCTTCAAGCAGCAATTTTTTTGATGCGCCCCTATTTTTCAAGCCATCCCCTGCTAACAGCCATGTCGATGCTGGCAGCAACCCATGCATAGACCTCAGGCATGAACGAGCGGACGATTTCCAAGCGCTTCTCCACGGCAGCCCTGCGAACGCCAGGCCAAGTGTGCCCATCGGTCAGAGCATTGTGGATGAATGGCTGAAGTCTGTCCATGCAAGAAGCGAATTTGGCATCCGGAGTGCTCATCGCATCGAATTCCTCCCAAAGACCCCTTATCATGTTCGCCTGGTCATCCGGAAGCTTGGAGAACAAGCGGTCGGCCGCCTCCATCTCCCTCTCCTCCTTCCCAACATTCGCCGCTTCATCGAACGCGAACGTATCGCCCGCCTCGATTTCCACCAAATCATGCACCACGCACATCTCAACAGCTCTGGCTACGTCCACGGGTTCCGCCGCATACTCCGAAAACAGCAATGCCATAACAGCTATATGCCACGAATGCTCCGCATCGTTTTCACGTCTCGATTTGTCTATCAAAACGGTGTGACGCAAAATCGCCGTCATCTTGTCGATTTCCACGCTGAACAGGAGCTGACTGTTCAAACGCTCGTTCCTTGTTCTGATAAAATCCTCTACTGCCATAAGCGTCGCCCCTTCTCAATCAATCATTTGACGGTTATATGTCTCCACCGCAGCAACGGACAACATACAAACCTTCTTCAAAGTCCCAATCCGATTTCGGAGGCGGAAAATTGCCGGAAATCAGCGGAATACTGACGTCCTTTGCTGATTTCCGGCGGTTTTCAGACCCGAAAGGCATCAGGCGAAATCGGACTTTGAGGTTTTTAGAAGCGCCCATATTGTGTTTTCACATCAGACAATAGCAGACTTTATTACGCCAATTGCCTTTTTCAAAACATCGAACGGGATGTTCAATGCCGGCAGCAAGCGCACCTTATCCTTGGCTTTCAGGCATAGCACGCCGTTTTCGATGCATTTGCCTATCACTTGCGATGCATCCTTTTCGGTCTTTATGCCTATCATCAAGCCCATTCCCGTAATGCTTTCCACACCTTTCGCTCTGCCAAGCTCGGAGAAAACGCATTCGCTCTTCTTCCTCACATCTTCAAGCAAAGCATCGTCGATTCGCTTCAATACGCTTATGGCTGCTGCACAGCACACCGGATTCCCACCGAATGTAGAGCCGTGATCTCCGCTTCCAAGAACCTCCGCGCATTTCTCCGCCATAAGCGTGGCTCCCAGCGGAAGCCCTCCTGCGAGGCCTTTGGCAGTCGATACGACATCCGGACGAATGCCAAAGTTCATATATGCATAAAGCCTGCCGGTTCTGCCGTTTCCGCATTGCACTTCATCCGTAATCATCAGACAATCGTATTTATCGCACAATTCACGAACTTTTTTCACGTAGTCCGCATCCAAAGCGATGACGCCTCCCTCGCCCTGAACGCACTCGATCATGACGCCGGCGCATTTGTTTTCCTTCAAAATCCTTTCGAGACCTGCGACATCATTCGCATCCGCTTGCAGAAAACCCGGCGTGAGAGGATTGAAAAGCTTATGGAAAACATCCTGCCCCGTGGCCGCAAGCGTCGTAAGCGTCCTCCCGTGGAAACTGTTATTCAATGTGACAATGTTGAAATACTCGCCGCCTTTCCTGTCCTGCGCGTATTTTCTCGCAACCTTGATGGCGCATTCGTTCGCTTCTGCTCCGGAGTTCGAAAAAAAGACCTTGCCCATGCCGGTTTTAGCGCAAAGCAACTCGGCAAGCTCGGCGCATGGCTGAGTGTAATAGAGATTCGAAATATGCTGAATTCGGGAAATCTGCTCTTGAATCGCATTCTGCCAGACATCGTCCGCAACTCCGAAAGAAGTCACGCCGATTCCGCTTGTAAGATCAATGTACTCCTTGCCGTTCGAATCACGAACAATCGAGCCTTTTCCGCTGACAATCTCAACCGGAAACCTGCTATATGTGTTGGCAACGTATTTCTTGTCTTTTTCCGTTATCGTCATAAATCGTTCCTTATCATCGTTCCGGCGCCTTCATCGGTCAGAAGCTCCATGAGAATCGAGTGCGGAATAGTGCCGTCCATGATGACGACGTTCTCCACTCCCTTCTCAATGGCCGTAATGCAGCACTCGACCTTGGGAATCATGCCTTGTGATATTACGCCTTCGGCTTTCAGCTCGCCAGCCTGACTAACCGTGATTTCCTGAATCAAGGTGCTCCTGTCGTTCTTGTCCCTGAGAATTCCCGGGACATCGGTCATCATTATCATCCTATCCGCTCTAAGAGCACCGGCAACATAAGCGGTCGCCGTATCAGCGTTTATATTGAATATCTCGCCTTTCCTGCTATAGCCTATGGTTGAGACCACGGGAATGTATCCCTTTTCCATGAGATCGCGAATTATAGTAGAATCCACGGAAACCACCTCGCCGACATAGCCGTATCTTCTGTCTTTGAAATCGGCCTCTATGAGACCGGCATCCATTCCGGAAATCCCAACCGCCTTGCCGCCGTAATGCTCGAGAAGCCCGACCAAGGATTTGTTGACTTTTCCGGCAAGCACCATCTCGACAATCTCCATGGTTTCGCCATCCGTTACGCGAAGCCCATCCAAAAACTCGCTCTTCTTGCCTACGCGCGTCAGCATCTGGGATATTTCAGGACCGCCGCCATGCACCAAGACCACTTTGACGCCTACGGCATTGAGAAGCACGACATCCTGCATGACCTGATGCTTCAGCTCCTCGTTCACCATGGCGTTACCGCCGTACTTCACGACAATGGTGCAGCCTGCATACCTTTTTATATAGGGCAGAGCCTGAACCAAAACCTCGGCTCTGTCCGCATTCAGAAAATCATTCCTGCCGCTCATGCTACGTCCGATAATCCCCGTTGATCTTCACGTAATCGTATGTGAGATCGCATCCCCAGGCCACAGCACGCTTTTCTCCGGAATGAAGGCCTATGAGAACCTGAATGTTCTTTTCGCTGAGAATCCTTTTGGCTTCTTCTTCCGAAAACTCCACGCCCGCGCCGTTCCGGCATACCTCTATCTCCCCAACCGCGCTTCTAAAAGATACTCCGACCTTGTTCACATCCACATCCGCTCCGCTATAGCCTATTGCGCAAAGCACCCTGCCCCAGTTCGCATCCGCTCCGAACATAGCGGCCTTGAAAAGGTCGGAGCTTATAACGGATTTCGCCACCGTCTTGGCCGTCTTCTCGTTCTTAGCGCCTTCGACAACGCATTCTATGAATTTTGTAGCACCTTCGCCATCGCCGGCAATCATCTTGCACAAATCGGTGTTGACCTTATTCAACGCTTCGCAAAAATCCTCGAAATCCTTGCCCGGCGCGCTTATGGTCGCATTTCCGGCCGCTCCGTTCGCAAGAACGCATACCATATCGTTCGTCGAAGTATCACCGTCTATGCTGATCATATTGAAAGTTCCGGCTATATCCCTTCTAAGCGCATATTTGAGCATCAAAGGGGAAATGTCCGCATCAGTCGTTATGAAAACGAGCATAGTCGCCATATTAGGAGCAATCATTCCGCTTCCCTTGGCGATTCCGCCTATGCGACATTCCACGCCTTCTATTTCGAATTTATATGCGACTTCCTTTTTTACGACATCGGTCGTCATTATCCCTTCCGAAGCCGCATCGCAACCGCCGCTGCTGAGCCCGGCTACCAAAGGCGCGATTCCGGCGCTTATCACATTCGCATCCAACCTCTGGCCTATTACGCCGGTTGACGCCACCACCACGTTCTTTTCGCTTATCTTCAATTCCGCAGCAAGGTCGCGGCACATTCTCTTAGCCACTTCGATGCCATCCGCATTGCAGGTATTGGCATTTCCGCTATTGCAAATCACAGCCTGGGCCATGCCGTCCTCTATGTTCTCCTGGGTAACGACCAAAGGCGCGCCTTTCACCAAATTGGTGGTATATACTGCAGCGCATGAAGCTATCCTGTCCGAAAAAATCAAAGACAAATCCCTTTTCGTCCGCGATTTCCTGATTCCGCAATGAACCCCATTGGCGGTCCAGCCTTTCGCAGCGCAGACACCGCCTTCAATTTTCTCAATCATGACAGATCCTCCAAGCGTATTTTTACTATTTTATATATTATCATTATAATAGCAACTACAATGGGGAATGCAATCGCAGAGAGGTGCCTTATGTCCAAGATCGCCTTTTACTCGTCAGTGCTCGCGCTAATGGCAATGCTATCATCATGCGCCAGCGCAAACATACCTCTGCCAACAGCCCGGCGAATGCGAAAACGCCTGACAAAAGCCAAACCATCATGGGCAATCCGAAATTCTCCGGAGATCCGATAATGAAATCGGCTGGAGGCGATCCGGTGATGCGCACCGCCGCCGGAGATCCGATAATGCTCGAAGGCAAGAGAACTGCAGGCGGCGACCCGATAATGCTCAACACGCTGAAAACCGCAGGCGGCGATCCGATAATGATGGATGCGAAAGGCAATGCTTACATCCTCGACGCCGCAGGCGATCCGGTAATGCTCAGCAGATGACCAGGCCCTCGGATTCGGATGCGCCTATGACTATGTTCATGTTCTGAATGGCCGCTCCGCTCGCCCCTTTTCCGAGATTATCGAACAAAGCGACCAAAAGAAACCTTTCATCGTTTCCTACGACTCCGACCAGCATATCGTCGCGACCGCCAAGCGCCGCGCTAGGCAGGAAACCCGGCTTGTCTGACACGAACCCGTCCATGTTCGAAACAAATCTCACGATGCCGCAATTCCCGCGCTTGTCGCCATTGCTGCCATAATATTCATCGTAGATTCGCAAAACCTCATTCTTCGAACATCCGACGTCGGCGACGGAAATCGGGATGATAACCTCCATTCCGGAATAAGACGGAACCACTACAGGCGCAAACACCGGCTCTCTCGTCAAACCTGCAATCGCCTTCATCTCCGGAAGGTGCTTATGATTCTGAGTCAATCCGTATAACCTGCCGGAACAATAGGGAGCATCGAGGCGGTTGCCGTCGTATTCCGCAATCATCTTCTTGCCGCCGCCGCTATAGCCAGTAAGGGAAAAACATGACAGTCCGGTGTTTTTCCCAATCGCGCCCATCTCGGCTAGCGGCGCTATAAGCGATAGGAAACCACTGGCATGACATCCCGGATTGGCTATTCTCTTGGATGCTCTTATTTTGTTGCGATAATCCTTCAGCTCCGGAAAGCCATAAGTCCATTCGGGATCGGTTCTGTGAGAAGTAGAGGTGTCGATTATCACGGTTTCAGGATTCTCGCAAAGCGCGACCGCCTCCCTTGCCGCATCGTCCGGCAGGCACAGGAACACGACATCTGCGCTGTTAATCGCCTCTCTTCTGGATTTCTCGTCCTTCCTCGATTCTTCAGGAATGGGGATCATCTCCACATCCTTTCTTTCGGACAGCCTTTCCCTGATGCGCAATCCCGTAGTGCCTGCGCTGCCGTCTATGAAAACCTTCCTCATGACACCCCTGTTGTGTTTTTGCAAAATCGAAAATGCTTCATTCCCGTCCATTAGGATATTATACGATTATTTGGACCCATATTGCAAAAAAACATAAAATGCCCTATCTCGTGAGTTTTTCGTAAAGTCTGAACAATTCTGCTACGCATTCGGATTCTGTCATTTTAGCATTGAATCCGTAAGCCGTCATTACAGCACGATCGTTCGCCTGATGCGCTTTGCGGAGTTCAGACGGCATTAACCGCATGACACTGTCGTCCTTTGCTTGTTTTCGGCGGATTTCCAGACCAAAGAGCATCAAGCGAAATCATGGCCTAAGCTTTTAAGGGCGCTTCTAAAAACCTGCTGTTCGAAGAAGCCTGTGGATTTTCGGCCGGAAGGGCGTCTGGCAGGTTCGGACTCTGAGGTTTTTAGAAGCGCCCTTATTGCTTTTTCCGTTCTAAAAGCATACTTAATCATATCCTTCTATCAATAAAAAAAGAGACAACACAAAAGTTTGTGCAAATCCTATCAGAACCTACTTACCATTATCCCTTTTCATCCGGATTAATCAAGTGGCGTTTTGTATTTTCCGAGCGTTTGCGTTGCGATTCGTGGAAACGCAAATAAGACCCTTAAGGTCTGCAAAAGCATCTGATATATACGAACAGGTTGCCTATTCTCTAAACCGTTTTCACATCATCGAACATCTTCTTCATCGTCGGATTGCCTCGAGTCAGCTTCTTGACCGACAAATCCTGCGCCTTATCATTTGCCAGCCTGAGCTGATTCTCACTGGATAGCAGCGACTCTTTTACCTTGTTCAGATGAGCTATGGTCTTATCGATCTCCTCTATGGCCGAATTGAACTTTTCAGATGCCGTCTTATAGTTTTTCCCGAACTTCTCCTGGAAATCCAGAAGCTTGCTCTCGAAGTTCGTCACATCCACATCGCGCTCCCTGACAGCCGCAAGCTCCCTCTTGTATTGCAAAGCATTGCGATTGGCATCGCGAAGGAGCGCTATTATCGACATGAAGCATTGAGGACGCACTACGAACATCTTCTCGTATTCGTATGAAACATTCACAATTCCCGAATTGTAAAGGTCGCTTTCCGCCTCCAGCATCGAAACCAGAACCGCATATTCGCATTTCTTCTCACGACGATCCTTATCCAATTCCTTGAAAAAGTCGGAATTCTTGTGCTTGGTCGCAGTAGTATCCATCTCGTTCTTCATCTCGAACATTATGGACACTATCTCATTCTTTCTGCTCTCATCGTCGTAATCCCTGAATATGAAATCTCCTTTGGATCTGCTTTCGCTTGAAACCTCGTTGTCCTTCGCGAAAATCGCATTCGGATATGCTCCCGCCCTAACCTTGTTGAATTCGTTCATGCAGTGCTGTTCCAAGCTCTCTCCGAGAAGTTTGGTGGACATTCTAGCCTTGAAGTCCTTATATTGTTCGACCTTCTCCTCTTCCAGCTTAAGCATTGCCTTGTATTTGCTCTCGAGCTGCTCCTTTTCGATCTTGCTCTCAGACTCTTTCAGCTTAAGCCTGTTCTCCAATTCACCAACCCTCGATTGCATTTCCAATCTGGCGACGCTTACGGCGTTTTCCTTATCCATATTGGCGGTTTGCAAATCCTTTTTCAAAAGCTCCACCTGCGCCATGGCTGCATCCACCGCGCTTTTTTTGTCTTTCGCAGCGCTATCTACTTTGCTTTTCAATTCGGCGATATGAACATTGAGTTTGTTCAGGTTCTTTTCGTTTTCAGTCCTAATCAGCGCAATCTCTTTCGCAGACTCAGCCGCCTCTTGCGAGACAGCAAGTCGAATCGCATCCGCCTTCTGGGCTTCAAAATCCTTTTGAATATCTTTGAGCCTGTCGATTTCCGACTGAAGCCTGTCGATTCTGCTTTCGGATTCGCTTTTCGTTTCCTTTATGGCCAGTTCATGCTCTTTTCTGATGTTCTTCTCGATTTCGGAAACCCTCTGCTTCACCTCCGATTCCAATTCCCTGTTTTTAATCTGGGACAAAATAAGAGAATAGCTCTCTTCATCGATCTTAAACATTTTTCCGCAATTCGGGCATTTGATTTCATTCGACATATCTTCCCTCCATATTGTCAGTCGCAATGCGGTTTCTACCGCTCACAATAATACTTATTCGGCAAAATAATGTGAAAAATTAAGGGCGCTTCTAAGGGCCTCAAATGAACACAATGTCTATTTCGGGGTTGGCGATGCCTGAGAATTTCCGAACGAGATCCTCTATTATCATTCGGGCGTTATTTTCCGCCTTGAGCCTCAGCGAGCCATTGCTCCTGGCCTCGTTTTCAAGCTTGATGCTGGCATCCTTCTTCGATTCGAAGAACAAATCGATTCCGAAATCCTTGGAGCGTTTGCCCTGCTCGAATATATGCACGTCGATGACATCGACCAGCTCGAACGCCCCTTGCGTCATCTCGACATCCGGAACTTCTATTCTAATGTAATTGTCTATGACCTTGATTTCGGCTCGCTCCAAATCAACGGAATATACCCCCATTCCGATATATTCCGCAACCCTTTCCGTGCCATTCTTCTCGTAAGAATACAAACTGGAATTGGAAAACCTGAAAACCTCGAGCCTGCCTATTTTCTTAATTGCATCTACAGCTATGACCTCTTTGGGCGCAGGTTGGCCGGCGCGGCGCAAAAGAGGAACGGCGACGAAGACCACTCCGATGGCGATTGCAATGAGAACCGCCGCCAACACGACCATCCTACTGATTGATGCGACCGCCTTTCTCATCTGCGTTGCTCCTTTGAGGCATCTTCGGAGGCAAAACAAACCTCGATTCGCGTTTCGGAATCATTAAGAGAGCCTATCAGCTGCCTTGTCATCGTAATTCCCTGCTGTCTGGCGGCCTCCATATACATTTCATCTCTCAGCCTAGTCTCGATATCGTTTCTGAATTTCTCGTCGTCATGCTTGGCTTGCGACAAGCCTTTCCCTGTCTTGCTGGCAAACCTGAACCAACCTTTAACCGTCTCCCATATCCCTTTCTTTTCGGATTCCGAAAGATTCCGGGCGTTTTTCTCGTCAATATGAGTATCCAAACCGATTTCAGGAAGCAAAACCGAAATGCAGGCATTTCCATCGATTTCCGTCCTGACCACTTTAGCCTTGTCCAAGTCTATGGAATACACGCCCTTGAACGGAACCAAATCCACGCGATTGCCGGAAATGCGCGAAGCATGTCCCTCCACGTCTAGTACCTCCAAATTCATCCTTGGAATATCCGTGAAAAATCTCGAATTGTCGATATGCTCGATTTCCTTTCCGCTCGCCAATCGTCCTACGATTATCGCTGAAACCATAGCCAGAACTACGACAATCGCAGAGAATAAGAGTGCCGACCTGGTCTTCCTGGAAATCTTCGAATCGTCCTTGCTTTCCGCCATCATTCCACCTTCCTGAAAACTTCCTTTGCGTTTATGCTGCTCTCCACATAATCGCGCAGCGTCTTTCCGGATTTCTTCCATTTCCTCATATCGACCATTGTCTCCTTCTCGCTTGCGAAACCTTCATCGCGCAATTTCCAGATTTTTCGCGCCGTTCTCACCTGATACCCATTCGCAGCCTTCACCTTGAGCCTGAGCTTGCCTAACGGAATCACGCCATAGCCGATGTATTCGCGAACCGAAAAACCGCCTATTACTAAATCCAAGTCCAATTCGGCTTCGAATTTCTCCGTCCTAATGTAATTCGTCATGGTTCCGTCCAAAGCCTGTGCGCTTATCGGCTTCAGCACCAACGCTATGGATTCGGATTCATCGACAACCATGTCGCTGCCGCCATGCTCTATGGGCGAAATCGAAATCAGCTCACCAATAGGCCGCTGAGTGTTCACCACGTTGTATTGCTCGATAACATAATAAGCTTTCGATATGGTGGAATCAACCGCGTTCTTGTGCGCAATATCCATCAGTCTTTTCTTATAGAGAGCCATGAAGCCGTCGTAGTTGCCCTGATTCCTCACGCTCCAATCCAACTCTATCCTATCTCCCACCTTGAAGCTTCCACCCAAATGATCGAGCGACTCGGATCGCTTGTCGGGCTGAGCGTAATCTATATTGTAGGATATGGACAATATTTCCTGAAGCTTCTTATCTATTTCTATTCCGACCGGCACGTTGGTATGATCCTCAATCTCGAAATACCTGCTCAGATCTATCCGTTCAAGCCCTCTGAAAATGTCCTCGCTGATGATTATCACATTCTTGTTTCTCTGCGCTCCGCCGGCAGAACGCAACGAATATCCGTTTCTGATGGAGAATTCCATCGTCAAATCGCCGGAGAAGCTGACATCAGCGTGTTCGCCCCATTCGAACCCTTCGATCCGTTTGCCGCCAGCAAAGATTTTCATATCGCTTATTCCAAGGTTATTTTTCGGAAAAACCAGCCGTCTGGTCACGATGCGCCGTGCGCTCACCACCAAACGATAGTCGCCCTCCGCCTCCGCATTAAGAGCAAAACTCATGCCATCATCCGAAATGCGCTTGGCATCTTGCCTGCCCTTTGATGCGCCCTTTCGCTCCAGTCCAACCACGCTTATTTCATACGAAGGATCTATGGAAAGAACATCTATGCGTATCTCGGAACCTATGGAAACCGCATTGTCATCTGTCTCATTGAAATCGAACTCCTGCCCGTCCGAAACCCAATAGGCCCGCTTGAGCCTGACCTGATCATACAAAACGAGTCTGATGTTCGCCGTCTGCTGACTTCGCAAGTCCCCAGCGCGCACCGCTTCATGCGCAAAGCCGGAAAGCAGCAGCAATATGGCGATTCTCCTGAAGATGCATATGGTATTGATCAGCATGCCCGCTTTGAACATCACGCCTCCCCGCCCATGGCGATTTCCTCGCTGCCAATGCAAAAAGCAGCATACAATGGAACCGATTTCACAATCCCGTCGAACCCAAAATTCCTCTGTGATAAGCGAATGGCGTACGCAGGCTTGTATTTGGAAACGTATGAGTTCAGGCTTTTCGATCGAACATTATCCCCTGATTTCACTTCGATGGGAACTATGTCCCTTCCCAAGCGCACTATGAAATCGACTTCGGCCATATTCCCGCTTTTCCAATAATACGGACGCAATCCGTTCGATTTGAACTGGCAGAATACGTAATTCTCCACAAGTCCGCCTTTGAAATCCTGAGACACTCCGTTTGAAATGCAATCGTCTTCAGAGACGATGTCATCATATAGGAGCAAGGCGCTTGCCGAACATATTGAGAATATAAGCCTTGCCAGTCTGCCTGGCGCCTTGCAGGAGAAGCGGCTTCCTAAACGCAGAACCCTTCCATGATAGCAGCTTATCGTAAATTTTCCTTTTCATTATCCGAATGCGCCCCATCGAACATTATATCCATTAACCATTTAAAAATATAGGCTTATATGCTTAAAATATCAATTTCGCCATTTTTTCATAGATACTTTTTTATAAAATCGCCACTTTTGGATAGATAGAGTTATCAGGGCTTCTTTCCTCATACGCAAACGACATTGTCGTCGTTTGAAAAGACGATTGCTCTTTGGCAATTATGGTCCGTGTTGCTCACGAACTTGTCCAGGGCGTTGTGTATCGTTGAGATAGATTTTCAGCAAATTTTTTCCTAAATGTTCTGACGCTCACAAGACGAACTCTTCCGGACGATAGCGCCGCTACAGCTCCGATTTTCCGAAGAGCAGGTCTATGGCGTTTATATGACGGACACCGTCTCTTCTCTCCGCAAACCTGTCAAGCGTTATGATGTAGCACGGATACGAATCCCTAATAAGCCTGAAAGGCCTGTATTCGCGCTCCTGCAATTCTTCAGTTGATCTCTCGTCTCCGGCCTGAAGCGAATAAGCGACTTGAACATAGGCGTAATCCCCATCGGTCTTGCGGATTATGAAATCGCACTCCAGATCTCCTATTTTGCCTATGCTGACCTCGTAATTTTTACCAAGAAAATACATAAAGACGAGGTTTTCCAAAGATTTCCCCAGATTCAACCTGTTATCGACGCTCATTGAGAAAGAAATCGACAAGTCCGCCAGATAATACTTCTGCTCCCTCTTCAGCGCCCTCTTGCTCTTCAAATCGAATCGGTTGCACTCGTATATTATCTTGGCTTTTTCAAGAAACCTGATATATTTCCTGACGGTTTCGATTTTGGTTCCAATTCCTTCTTTCACAAGGTTATCATAAAGCGACGACAGGGAAAATGCGCTGGAGTAATTGCCTATTACAAACGATTGGATCCTTTCGTATAGGGCCATGCCGGAAACCCTGTGCCTGACGCTCACATCCTTGTGGAAAATCTCGCCGATTATTCCCTTGACATAAGTTCTGACGGCTTCATCCCCGTCGAACTCCAATGACTTCGGAAAGCCGCCGTTCAACATGTATTTTTCGAATTCATCCTGCAAATCCCCAGTTTTCTTGCCGAAAAACCTCTTCATCTCAACATATTCTCGGAAATCAAGGGTGAGAATCTCGAAGTTCAAATACCTACCTGTGAGTTTCGTCGAAATGTCATCGCTCAGCAAATAGGAATTCGATCCGCTTAAGAATATGGAATGCCCTTCTTCCTGAAACGCAAGGACGGTTTTCTCGAATCCAGCGATATTCTGAACCTCGTCGATGAAAATGTAATGCCGTTCATCCGATTCGATAAGCGCGGATATCGCATTTTCCAAATCCTCAGGCGTTTCCAACTTGTTGAAGCCTCTTGCATCAAGCGGGAGGTGTATTATTCGCTCGGACGAAACCTTGCCTTTCAGCTCCTCGATCACGCTTTTGAGGATGAACGATTTTCCGCACCGTCTGATTCCGGTTATGACCTTAACGACGTCGCTATCATAAAAAGGCCTCAAGCGAGCCAGATACTTCTCCCTGAAATAAATCCTCTCCTTCATGCATCAAAGTATAATCGATACGGGCAATTAATTCAAAAAGCGCCGTTTCCGAGGGGTGCTTATCGGATTTTATTCAAGAATACCGCCTGGAAACGGGGATTTAGATAACTGGCGAATCAGAATCTGAGGCTTTTAGGAGTGACATTCAATGGTTGCTGTTGAGCAAGCTTAGATAAAAATTCCGCATCTCATCTTCAAGCAGAACGCAATAGTTGATGAAAACGAATCCATGCTCTGCATCCTGGCATTGGAATAGTCTATTTCATAAGATTTTCCAGAAAGCGCGGTGGCCGTTTCGGTGTGAGGCGGTTTCGGGAAAATCCGCCGAGGCTGTGGAACGGGCGAGCCGGAGGCCAAGGCGATCGTGTCAGATATACGGGTCACCGGCGTACTGTACGGAGCTTATATTGTTGATCCGGGAATCAAACAGCATGCTTCCGGCGTTTAGATCATAGCCTACCCCCAAATCCGCGCCGCCGAACAATCCAGCCACTTCGACATGAGATAGGACGCGCTTGGTTTGCCAAGGCAATCTCTCCATTTCGCTATGGTCATGCCACTGAGCATCTCCCTGTGGGATAAATCATCACCGGTGTAATAAGCCAAATCATCGGAGGCATCAGCACAGACTTTTCTCGCAAGCGTAGTCTTGCCGCTTTGCCTAGGACCTTTTATTATTATATGCAGGTTCAAAGCAAATCAAGACAATACTTGCGTATGGCTTGATGCTTTGAACCGATTGATGCGTTTATCGCCCGAAGACCGAGCATAAATTTGCCAACTAAAAAAAAGTTTATTATAATACAATTTGAAAACAGGTTTTAGAAAGCAAAACCTCTAGAAATGCATGCTTGCTCGAATCCGAAGGCCGTTCGTAGCTGATGATATGCGGTTCGAGCCGTCGAGCATCCCCCATTTTAGGGATCAACTTCCAACAACATCAACATTTCCACCTTTCAAAGAGGTCGAACTTTCTATTTCCTCTTTTCGATTTCAAAAACCAAGAACAGGAGGAACGAATATGAACGGATACAACAATTACCAACAAGACCCGGAAGCCAACAAGTCTCCTCTGGAAAGATTTACGAAAAACTTGTCGGAGGCTGCAAAGAACGGTAAACTCGACCCCGTCATAGGAAGGGACGAGGAAATAAGAAGAGTCATGCAGGTTCTTTCAAGGAGGACCAAGAACAATCCGGTGCTCATAGGAGAGCCTGGCGTCGGAAAAACGGCCATAGTAGAGGGTTTAGCGGAAAGAATCGAAAAGCGCGACGTACCTGAAAGCCTGATTGGGAAGGAAATCCTTTCCCTAGACATCGGCTCGCTTCTGGCAGGCGCGAAATATCAAGGGGAATTCGAGGAAAGGCTCAAGGGCGTCATAAACGAGATCATCAAGTCCAACGGACAGAAAATCCTCTTCATAGACGAGTTGCACACAATCGTAGGCGCCGGAGCCAATCAAGGCAGCACTGGAGCTGGAGACCTCATAAAGCCTGCCCTATCTCGAGGCGAACTTCACACAATAGGTGCGACGACCCTTGATGAATACAGGCAATACATCGAAAAGGACAAAGCGCTCGAAAGACGGTTCCAGACTGTTTACACCACGGAGCCTAGTGTCGAGAACACCGTCGCCATACTAAGGGGCATAAAGGAGAAATACGAAGTCCATCACGGAGTCAGGATTTCCGACGAAGCCATAATCGCAGCAGCCACACTTTCCGACAGGTACATAACGAACAGGTTCCTGCCCGACAAGGCCATCGACCTCATAGACGAGGCGGCGAGCAGACTGAAAATCGAGATCGAAAGCCAGCCGGAGGAAATCGACATAAAAGAACGCGAGCTTCTCAAACTCAAGATCGAAAGGCAATCCCTTCTGAGCGAAACCGACGAACAAGGCAAGAAGAAAGTCGCCGCAATCGAAAAGGAAATTGCCGAAAGGGAGAACATCATCAACGACCTTAAAACCAAGTGGCAGCAGGAGAAAGAGGAAATATCCCAAATCCGAACAATCAAGGCCAACATAGAGGACATGAAGTCCAAAATAGAAAAGGCAAGTCAGGAAGGAAACTATCAGGCGGCAGCGGAGATGATGTATTCCGAACTTCCGGCGGAAGAATCCAAGCTCAAGGCGCTTTCCGAAAAATTGGAGAAGGAGGACAAGAACCTTCTCAGAGAGGAAATACGCGCAGAGGACATACAGAATGTCATCTCATCATGGACGGGAATCCCGCTCGAAAAACTTTCCGCATCCGAAAGCGAGAAGTTCAAGAACATCGACAAGATTCTCTCGCAGCACGTAATCGGTCAAAACGATGCGATAAAAGCCGTTTCGTCGGCTATCCTCAGGAACAAGGTCGGGATCAACGATGAAAACAGGCCTCTCGGCGTGTTCCTGTTCCTAGGACCTACAGGCGTCGGAAAGACGGAGCTTGCGAAGAATGTCGCCGAATTCCTATTCAACGACAAGAAGGCGTTGACAGTCATAGACATGTCCGAATACATGGAGAAGTTCTCGGTATCTCGCCTTATCGGAGCGCCCCCAGGATATGTCGGCTATGAAGAAGGCGGTCAGCTCACGGAAGTGGTTCGCAGACGTCCCTATTCCGTCATCTTGTTCGATGAAATAGAAAAAGCGCACCCGGACGTATTCAACATCTTCCTGCAGCTTTTCGATGAAGGGCGTTTGACAGACAGTCAAGGCAGAATCGTGGACTTCAAGAACACGATCATAATCATGACGAGCAACATCGGAAGCGATGTCATTTTGGAGAAAGGCAACACCGAAGAAACCAAGAAAATCGTCATGGATGGGGTTCGCAAGTTCATGAAGCCGGAAATCCTGAACAGGATCGACTCGGTGATACAATTCAACTCGCTCAGCCAAGACGACATCAAGAAAATCACCCTGCTTCAGTTGGCTCGGCTCAAGGACAGACTTGCCAAAAAGGAAATCTCGCTCGAATTCGACGACAGCGTTTCCGCTACGATAGCTAAAACCGCCTACAGCCCTTCATTCGGCGCCAGAGAGATCAAGCGTGTCATACAAGAGCTTGTTGAAAACCCATTGTCCGTGAAAATCATCTCGAACGAAGTAAGAGAAGGCGACAAAATCGCCCTATCGCTGAATGAGAACGGCGAGCTGGCAATAAGCAAGCAGAGCTGAGAGCACCGTCAGTTGCGTCCTTCGCAACAACTATACCGGCAATAGCAGTCTGGGCTTCGCCATGCAAAATGGCGAAGCTTTTTTTTGAAAAGTCGTTCCTTTTGAAGCAGAATAAGCTTTCCTTGAAAACTTCTGAAAACGGTTAATAAATCAATCATTTTACCGGTATTTGAAATGGTTAATAATTGAATCATCGGCGTCGCTTATGCTATCATTCAAATATAAGGGCACTTCTAAAGACCTCAGAGTCCGATTTCGCCTGATGCCCTTCGGGTCTGAAAACCGCCGGAAATCAGTGAAATACGATAGTATTCCGTTGATTTCCGGCAATTTTTCGTCTCCGAAACCCACAGGCGCTCTCCGGGCAGCAGGTTTTTAGAAGCGTCCTGAAATCTCTTATAGATGGCGGACAATGCTGAAAAAAAACATCAACATTGCCCGCTTTTTTTGTTGGAAAAGTATGTCTGATAAAAACCCCCCATTGCTTCAAGTAAGGAACGTGAGAAAATCCTTTTCGGGCAACGATGTTCTGAAGGATATTAATTTTGATTTGGACGAAGGCGAGATTCTCGGACTGGTCGGCGAGAACGGTGCGGGAAAAAGCACTTTGATGAACATCCTCTTCGGCATGAAGGAGATTGCCGAGACGGGCGGATACGAGGGTGAGATTCTTCTAAATGGCGCTAAGGTGAACTTCACATCGTCTTTCGATGCCTTGAATGCCGGATTGGGAATGGTGCATCAGGAGTTCAGCTTGCTTGGCGGATTCACTGCTGCGGAAAACATTGTTCTGAATCGCGAAAGCCTTAACAGAAACGTGCTCGGTGATTTATTCGGCGAAAGGATGAACACCATTGACAATGAGGGCAATCTGAAACGCGCGATTGAAGCCATAAGCAAGCTTTCTGTCGCTCTTGATGAGAAAATGCTGGTTGACAGCATGCCAGTCGGCCATAAGCAATTTACGGAAATTTCCAGAGAGCTTTCCCGCGTGGGCATAAGGATTCTTCTTCTGGACGAGCCGACAGCCGTGCTTTCCGAGAAAGAGGCCGAGGGCCTTCTTGATGCGATGCGCATTCTCAAAAGCAGCGGAATATCCATCATATTCATCACGCATAGGCTTGCCGAGATTATCGATGTTTGCGATAAGGTGATCGTGATGCGCGATGGGCAGATAGTCGATACCATCAGGAAAGAAAACGCTGATGTCCGCTCTATCGCCAGGGCAATGGTCGGAAGAGATGTGAAGGGAGACGACTCGAACAGCAGTTCCGGCAAGATTGCGGAATCGAATAGCGATGACTTCATTCTTTCCGTTCGCGGCTTGTATGTCGATATGCCGGGCGAAATCGTCCGAAATGTCAATTTGGATGTCAGATGGGGCGAGATTCTCGGAATCGCAGGATTGGCTGGTCAAGGCAAACTTGGAATACCGAATGGAATCATGAAACTATATCCATCAGGCGGCAGGATTATCTTCGACGGCAAGGATATTTCATGTTTCTCCACTCGCGACTGTTTGAAGAGCGGGATTGCGTTCGTTTCCGAAGATAGGCGCGGAGTAGGACTTCTGTTAGACGAAAGCCTTGAATGGAACATAGTTTTCACGGCTATGGAAATGCAGGACAGGTTCCTGAAAAAATACGGCTTCATAACGTGGCGCGATGTGCCTCAGATCGAAAAAACGACGAGAAGATACATCGATGAATTGCAAATCAAATGCACATCATCGAAACAAAGGGCCAGAGAGCTTTCCGGAGGGAATCAGCAGAAAGTATGCTTGGCGAAGGCTTTTTGCATGAACCCGAAGCTTCTTTTCGTATCGGAGGCGACAAGAGGCATAGACATAGGTGCGAAGATGCTTGTTCTTGAGGCGCTTAGGGAGCACAATAGGGAGAACGGAACCACAATCGTTTTGGCATCGAGCGAATTGGAGGAGCTTCGCAGCGTATGCGATAGGATAGCCGTCGTAGCCGACGGCAGGATTTCCGGGATACTCCCAGCAGGCGCTCCATCCGAGGAATTCGCTCTTCTGATGGTGGGCCATAGTTCTCAAAGCATTGAAAAAGGAGAAAGGGCAAATGATTGATTGGAAGGCGGCACTTCGCAGGAACGGCATATTACGCGATATGCGGAAGCTTATCGATTCCTTCGGGCTTCCGAGATTGATAATCGCTCTTTTCCTCCTGTTTTTGTTTATCTTGGCGCCATTCGGCGGCATAAGCATATCAAGGTCGATAGGCGATGTTCTGATGAGGTTCGGACAGAACGCCGTGCTTGTTCTGGCCATGGTTCCGATGATACATTCCGGTTGCGGCCTTAATTTCGGGCTTCCGCTTGGCATCATAGCAGGGCTTTTGGGCTCTACTTTGGCGATAGAGATGAATGTTGCCGGTCCGATGTCGTTTGCCATTGCGATTGTGATAGCTTGCGCATTCGCAATCGTTTTCGGTTTCGTTTACGGACAGCTTCTGAATCGCGTAAAGGGCGGTGAGATGATGATCGCAACGTATGTCGGATATGCGATCGTTTCTTTCATGTGCATGATGTGGCTTCTTCTGCCATACAGGCATCCCAACATGGTTTGGGGCTTCGCTGGCACTGGATTGAGAACGACGATTTCCACGGAAGGGTATTATTTCCATGTCCTTTCCGATTTTCTCGCCTTTGATCTGCTCGGAGTTCGCATTCCTACGGGAAGCTTTCTGTTCTTTGCGCTTCTCGCATTCGGAATGTGGGCTTTCCTGCATACGAAAACTGGAACCGCAATGACAGCGGTCGGGTCGAATCCGAATTTTGCCAGAGCCAGCGGAATAAACATTGACGGCATAAGGACGTTATCCGTCATATTAAGCACCGTTCTCGGCGCCATAGGCATTTTGGTCTATCAGCAGGCATTTGGTTTCATACAGCTTTACATGGGGCCGTTCTATATGGCCTTGCCTGCGGTTTCCGCCATACTCATCGGCGGTGCATCCGTGAATAAGGCCAGCATAGTGAATGTCATAATCGGAACGATCCTTTTTCAAGGAATAGTTACAATGACCCCGTCCGTAATCAATTCGCTTATGCAGACGGATATGAGCGAAGTCATAAGGATTATAGTTTCCAACGGCATGATATTGTATGCGCTCACAAGGAAGACGGAGGGTTCCAATGAATAGTAAAATCGATTTCAAGGCATTTCTTTGCAAGACGCGCGACGGTATGATGTCCAAAGGCGCCCTCAAGAAGTTTTTCCTCGGCAATCTCGTGCCAATAATGTTCGTGCTCATAGGCGTCCTCGGAATAGCGTATTCAGGTTTTTCATTCACTTCCATAGCCAATGAGATGCTGACCAGACTTGCGAGAAACAGCTTTCTGGTCGTATCGCTTCTCATACCGATAATGGCTGGGATGGGCTTGAATTTCGGCATGACATTAGGTGCGATGGCCGGTCAGATAGGGTTGCTTTTCATAATGGATTGGCAAATAGTCGGAATTCCCGGCATGGTGCTCGCAGCCATAATAAGCACGCCTATCTCGATATTCCTGGGCTGGTGGTGCGGAACCATACTCAACAAGGCAAAAGGCCGCGAGATGGTGACCAGCTACATAATAGGCTTTTTCGTAAATGGCGTCTATCAGCTGATAGTCCTTTTTCTGATGGGAAGCCTGATTCCGATAAAAAGCACGATTCTTCTGCCAAGAGGCTATGGAATCAGGAATATGGTGAATCTGCAAGGCATAAGGAAATCGCTCGACAACTCCCTTCTTTTGAGAATAGGAAGCATAAGCATTCCGATCATGACGTTCGCCGTAATAGCGCTGCTCTGCATATTCGTCCTTTGGTTCAAGAAAACGAAATTGGGACACGATATGGCGGCGGTTGCGATAGACATGAAAGTCGCTAGAGATAGCGGTATAAACGTAGAACGCACCCGTTTGCTTTCGATTATAATCAGCACTGTACTTGCCGGGTATGGAATGATAATATACCTTCAGAACATGGGAACGCTCAATACGTATAACAGCCACATGCAAATCGGAATGTTCTCGGCTGCTTCGCTTCTAGTCGGAGGAGCATCGGTGGCAAAGGCCAATATACGAAACGTGTTCCTCGGAGTGATTCTTTTCCATCTGATGTTCTATGTGGCTCCTTACGCAGGGAAGAACCTCATAGGGGAAGCGCAGCTTGGCGAATATTTCAGGGTGTTCGTGTCGTATGGAGTCATCACCATTGCGCTTGTGATTTACGAGATGTCTAAAAAGCGCGCCAAGACGGCGGAAATCGAAGAACTGAAAAAAGGTGCGGAGGGCGGCTGATATGGATTGGAAATCATTGTTTTTGAAAAAGAGGAATTGCGCCATAGTCGCAACTGCCCTCGCTCTCGTTCTTTTGGCTTGTCTGATGTATTGCGCAGGCAAGAACCACTATGTTTATGCCGACAATTCCGACATTACCATCAACGGCAAGCTCATAAAGGCTCTCGATGGAGCTGTGATAACATTTGATGGAGGAGAGGAGCTGGAGACTTTTGCAGGCATGAGAGATGAGTTCGACGATGCGCGCAGGCAGAAGCATCATCTTCGCGTCGATTGCAATGGGGAAACGGTTGAGAGGACATTCAATATTCCGGTCGCCGAGAATGCCGTGATAATAAGAATTCCAGCGTTCTTTCGCTATCCCGATGATAAATCGCTCTGGCTCGAGAGCTTCAGGCAGATTATTGATGCTCCCGAAGATATCTCGTCAGGTTCGGGTGCTAGCAGCGACATCACCCAAGACGGCGAATTCGTTATGTAGGGAGGTTCTTTTAAAACTGCTTTCTTCATGCTTTGTTTGCTTTTTTAATCGCCTCTTTAGTATAATTGAAAGGCGTATATTTCCGATGTGGTGCGTTTGATTTGTTTGCGGCAGTCGTATAGTGGTTATTACCCAAGCTTCCCAAGCTTGAGATGAGGGTTCGATTCCCTTCTGCCGCTAAAGCTAAAGTGGAATCGGGGACGCAGTGCTGCAAGGCGCTGCGTTTTGTTTTTTTTGAACCCAAAAGGGACATTCCTCTGAGAGCCGCTTAAACGATCTCAAGTTTTCATATTCGCATCTTCGCTCGGCTTTCAAGGGAATTCCCGTCGGGTTTAAAAAAACGGAGCGATTCCCTTGCTAATCGCCTTGATTCCGCTTTGAATTTCGGCATCGGATTACGCAATGCGACGTCACGGCGGAGCCGATGAGGGTTCGATTCCCTTCTGCCGCTTATTTATTTTATCTTGGTGCTTGCATAGTTAAAGGCTTATTATTCTCCTTTGTTTCTATTGTTAAGCACTATGTTATTACATAGTTTCCCAATCAGTTTATACAAATCATCATGGTGATGATTATGCCGCCATTCGCATTCTCCGATCTTGGCCTTAGCCTCCCTTATGCTCTCCGAGGATATCATTCTTCTGATAAGGTTGAAATACCCGTTCACCGTGTTCCTGTTGACTTTGGATATGTTCGCGGTTTGGGTTGCTGGCAGGTCGTTTTTGGAACACGAAAAGATGCTCGTCTTTTGCTTCTCGTTAATTCTTTGAAACTTCACAGGCTAAATTGTGTTTCTACATTCTTCTAACTAGTCAAGCTCCTTATTTTTTTCTTCTGAAATCATTTGACTTGTTGCCGTCGCGTTCATTATATTATTATCACTATTATTATTAAAATACTAGGTTAGATTTGATCTGCCTGAATGAAGGAGGTTAATAAATGTGGAAAAGGATTCATTTTTCTTGGTTTTCACTATTTATCATTCTGTTTGCAGTTTCTTGCTCGGAAAATGATAGCGGTGTGATAAGGGAGGTCAGAATAAACTAGCCCGAGTCGAATGTGCTTTACGCTGTGGAGGGCACGAAAAGCGGCGTTCAGCTTTCGGCTGAAGTGGCTGCAACCAGCCTTGATGACAAATACAAGGCAAATCGAATGGTCGACATCCGATGCTTCTGTGGTCAGCATCAGCCGAAGCGGATATGCCGAGGCGATAGGCCCGGGCAAGGCCGTCGTTACGGCTAAATGCACGAACCCCGATAATCTTGCCGATTACAAAAGCGACCAGCTGGTGCTTTCCGTGAACGCCCGGCTTGACATCAATAACACGCTGAAATTGAGTCCTGCTTCGATGCTATCCGAAGACAAGGCGGAGCTAATCTCCGGAAAGACCGTCGTCTGGCAGATTGTTGAGGGGGAGGAGTTCGCATCGATTGATGAGGAGGGCAAGATCGTCCTGAACCCTGAAAGGCCCGCGGAAGGCGGGAAGGTGGTCGTCCGCGGCACGTGCGAGGGCATAGATGATATAGAGTTTGTCATCGAGGTTGCCACGCTCGTCGAATCCGTGACGATAACCAGAGACGGCGAGGCGGTTTCGGAGCTCGAGATCGAGAATGGCGAGAGAGCCGATTTGGTTGCCGTCGTTCTTCCCGAAGGCGCAAGCGACGGAACGATAGGCAAGGGGATCACATGGGTCAGCGGCGATCCGGAGGCGGTGGAGGTCAGAGGCGTATCCGAGGATTCCAGGCAATGTCGGATCAGCGCCAAAAAGGTTACGGTCGAGCCTGTGACTGTCTGGGCGATATCGGATGATGCGGGCATTTCGTCTTCAATCAGCATAACCGTAAAGCAGAGCATCGCCGTCAATTCGCTGAAAATCGAATCGGAAACCGGCTCTTCGAAGATAATGAACGTCGGAAAGACCCTTCAGCTCCATGCGGATGTGGACATGACGCCCGCTTCGGCCACAGAGGGGAGGGAGATCGTATGGAGTTCGGACAATGAGTCCGTTGCTTCTGTCGATGACGACGGCCTCGTGACCGGCAATGAGCTTGGCAAGGCCGTGATAACCGCTACGTCCGTCAAGGATCCGTCCAAATCGGACACCTTCGAAGTTGAGACCATAGTCAGCGCGATATACTTTGAATCCGAGGACGCATTCTGTCTTCAGACGAAGGAATCCAAAAAAACATGGTCGGATGAGTTTGGTAATTATGATGACAATTATCTTGAATACGCCACATCCGATCCCACCTTGGAAAGTTCGTGGCAAATCTGGGACGGAGCTGAGAAATTGCAATCTGCCGAGTTTGATGACGGCCTCAACAGGCTTTATCTCAGAGGAAAAGGGAACACGAAAATTTCAAATCTGACCGATGTTGAAGCATACAATACAAATTATGGCGGATTTTACATAGGTTCGGGACTTTTCAGATTTACTTCTGACAATCAGAATATTGAGATCGCATCCGGCGGAGATATAATGTCGCTTCTTGACTGGGAAGATCCTGATAATGCAACAATGGCGGAATATGCCTTTTGTGGTCTATTTGCGAATGCGCCACTGACTTCCATTCCTGAATTGCCAAGAAAATCATTTTCCATGGCGAATGGATGCTATCTGGCTATGTTATTGAATTGTGACAAACTTGTGACCGCTCCTGAACTTCCCGCAAAAAAACTGAGCAAAGGTTGCTACCGTTATATGTTTGAAGGTTGTGATGCATTGAAAAATCTTCCTGAGTTTTCTCGGGATACTCGCTTGGCGCCGGATTGTTATGCGTATATGTTCTATAAATGTACGGCATTGGAGGAAATCCCGGATTTGCCAAATAGGAACTTAGCGGAAAATTGTTACTCTTATATGTTCTCCAATTGCACATCTCTTGCAAGCATCCCCGATTTTTCTGCTGATGTTCAACTTGCGAAAGGTTGCTATAGCAGTATGTTTGCATATTGTAAGAATTTGGAAAAAGCCCCTGAGCTTCATGCTACGGAATTGGCAGCTTCCTGTTATTCAGGAATGTTCTCTAATTGTGAAAAATTGGAGACTGCTCCTTTGCTTCCTGCCACAACGCTTGCACCCAATTGCTATTCCGATATGTTCTATTATTGTAAAGCGTTCAAAAATGTCCAAGAAACTCTTCCGGGAATTAATGTCGAGAGAAATTCCTATGGTTATATGTTTTATGGCTGTAGCAGTTTGGAAATTGCCCCTAATATAAGCGGAGAGATTTTTGATTATGGTTCCTGCAGTTCCATGTTTGCGTATTGCACATCACTTAAGAAAGCACCTGATTTGAGAGGAACAGTTACTGAAGATGGGCAGTTTATTTTCAATTATATGTTTAGTAATTGCACATCACTTGAAACAGCACCTGTTTTAGCGATAGATAAACCTGCGTATTGCGGATATCAGGGGATGTTCAATTATTGTACAGCATTGAAATCGCTCCCTGCATTACCTATTACAAATCTGAGAAGCGGGTGCTATCAAAATATGTTTTACGGCATTGGCACTCAAAATATCAAGTTCAGCACGGAACAAACCGAAGAGTGTCCTAACGAGTATATTACCTTCCCATCAGATGAAGAAGCGAAAAGAATGACCATAATTGATGATAGTTATAGCGGTGTCGGTTATGGTATAAGCCAGATATGTATGTCTATGTTCCATTATACGACACTGGAACCGGAAACTACGTATTATACAAATGTTCCGATTGCCAGAGATGGCAATTGATTGGTTTTCTGCCGTCCTATTTTCGGGACGGCTTTTTATTTTTAAGTCAAATGCAACACCGCCCCGTAGTACGCCTCGGCCGGAAATTGAGCTCCCTTATCATAGCGCTTATGAATTCGTCCGTAAAGGATGAGATGTCCTGTCCTCGATCTGCTCGAGCGACATCTGGTGGCTGAGCACCCTGTCAGCTATGAATTCCGTCGTCCGCGGGTCCGTCAGCTTCCGCTTCGGCCCGCAGACTTTGCGCCGCCTCCTGTACTTCTACCCCGGCCTCGGCGGCCGAGTAGCCGCCCTCGCCCGAATTGCGGGCCAGCTCCATGGATATCGCAGACCTGCTCCTGCCGGTGCCGCGGCGATTTCCGACAGGCTCGCGCCGCATCCGTGCACCAGCATCGTAAATCGTCATTTCAACATGCTGAGGAAAACGATATTTTCAGAAAGTATAAAAGTGGCGAAAGCCGTGATAGGAGAATACGAATCGGACGAATCGCATTTCGGAGCAAGGAGGATCAGAGGCTAGAGCCGCGTCAACGGAATCGAGAACTTCCGGAGCTTCGCTGTGGATGGGCTCGCCAAGTTCAATGGTTGTTCATCGGATATTTTCATGTATCATCTGAAGGAATGCGAATGGCGCTACAACCGCAGGAACGACGACATTTGCAAGTATATCAGAAAGATGTATAATAGAAAATATTTTGACTGGGGGAGAATTCATTCTTAACTGATCAAGCGCCTTTTGTTAATGTATGAATATCAATCCTTTTGTTCTGTATCATATGGCTACGCACGATTTCTGGACTTTTAATGGAGGTTGCTGGATATGAAAAGAATATTGTCATTTGTTTCGGTGTGTTTCTTGGGCATATTAATGCTCGTTGCATGTAATTTGCCTTTGGAAAGCGAAGCTTCTGAAAAAGAAGGAGGCGGCGGAGCTTCTAACGGTGGGAATTCTAATGGTGGCGGGGCTCTTATTCCAACTGATCTTGCTTATGGTATGCTAACTCCATATTCCGGGAGCGGATATGATAAATCACAGGATCAAGAAGACTGCGATGCGAAATTAACTGATAATGATGTTGATTTTATTCATGTACAGATAAGAAATGGCAAAGGGATTCTTTACGAGGCATTTAAGGGCAATGATTATGTGTTCAGAGTCGTCGCCGGAAATGCTCAGGATACTGCTGAAATAGGGTATTGGGAAAGTGATGACTACGAGAATAATGTTGGGTGTTGGGGTAGGTATGTCAGAGGTGAATTCGGATATTCGCTTGGAACCGCATCGATGAAGAATTCCGAACTCAAGGTCAGCTGGGAACCTGTTCATTATTCAGAGGCGAAAATAGAAGAATACATGGCTCAGGCTGAAAAAATGGGATGGGTTGGTCGAACTGATGAGGCATTTGAATTAGGCACTGAGTATTATAGGAAAAAAGACTGGTATCAGAAATGCGAAGAGCTCTATGATGCTCCTAATACTGCAGAACTTATTAAAGCAATCAACTCGAGGTATGCTTGTAAAACATACGAAGGTCTTGTTCCGAACGATGCTCTTGATTTAACCCAATACGCATTTGATAATGAGTCAATGACATTCAAGAGAGAGCATGAGAATCTGGGTCATGTTGAATTAACGCTTGATGATACTGGCAGAGCGAGAATTATAAAAGTTTCAAACGATGCGGGTGGATGGTTAGCTATGTATTTGGAGTATTCGGGTGAAGTTCCGGTAGCTCCTCCTATTCCACCGGAACCAGTTGCGCCTGCTGAACCGGAACCTGTTGATGTTTCATACACTAAGAGTGAGGTTAGCGCTGCAAAGTTTGCTGTGTGGGATAGTTTTGCAAATCAGAGTTACTCAACTAAGGATGATGCTTCAAGGGTCGGTTCTAGTAATACATCCATATATGTTGATAAGTATGAAAACGGAAGCAACGTTCCTGAAAAACTAATAGCATATAGACGAGTCACTCAGAATATGAGTGGTAGTAATAATGGACAAAGCGATGTTTGCGATGGGGTGTCCGCATCAAAATCTTGCGGTATTTTGTTTGATGCTAACGGACATGTGAAATCGGGTGCAGGATATTTGGGTTTAATTGGTCCGATTAGCAATTCCGATAATCCTCAGCCTGATAAGAATGGCTATTATGTGAAAAATAATTATCAAATTATCGGTCTTGGCGAAAATGATTGTGAATTAGAAGAATATCTGGACGACTGGGATAGAACGCGTTATTATCCTTTGTATATCAAAGAGAGTGAGAGAAGCAAGTACACTTTACCTTTGGATGCAGATATTGAAACTTGGAGAAAGCTATGGAGGAAATCGACACAGGAAAGTGGTGTTGATGAAAACATGTATGGGAATGATTATACGACTTATACGTCTGAACCATATTTCTATAACTATCCAAAAGGGCCTAAGAAACTAACTTATGGCGGCGAGTTTTATCATGATGGTGTAGTTAATGCAGATACGAAGGCTGCTCTTAAGGCCAGTGTTGATAAATGCGAGGAAGAAACAATAAGACCGAATCTTATGAACGGCTGGCTTTGTGAGTGTTCAAATGTGGCTAAGCCGCCAAGGGTCGTTGATTCGTACATATTAGTATATCTGTTCTATGACAAAGTTGATGGATATGGTAGAAAATATGCTAATTCCAGTTGTGGCAATGTCACAAAAGTTGTCACTAAGAAAGGGGATGATGTCGTTATAACATGGGAGGATTCTAAATATAGGGAGATTCCGGAGCAGCAAGCACTCGATTTGATCGACAGATATTATAATGGCGATACATGCAGTATCGATTATTACTTTGATGTTGTTATAAAAAGGGTTGAAAACTTCCAAATGTGGATGGATGAAAGAAATTTTGATTATCTTAATGTTTGTAAAATTAACAGCGGATTAATGCGTGATATGAAAAATTTCTGCGGAGATTGGAAAGGTGATGTTTCTAATTTTAAAATTTCCAATATGGGATTTATGCAGAACGGATTCTATACGAACAGGTATGCTCGTATTAATTCTACAATAGATAATTGGTCTGACGAATACAACCTTGATATCAATAATTATACATATTCAAATGGTTGGTATGTTTGTAAAAATGCAGATTATGATTTGAAACTGGCATTTGATTCTGATTCTAGGCTTAGAGAGGTTCAGTATAAGCCGAAGAGTAATTCTGATGCTTGGAATATGTTGATTAATTATGGTGAGAATGTTCCTAATTGGTTTCCGAGACCTCACAGCGTAATGGCTATGGAGGAATTCCAGTAAGGTTGCTGTTATGTATAAAGGGCGCTTCTGAAAACCTGCTGTCCAGAGGGCGCCCTAAAACTTACGGCTAAAAGGTTTCCGGAGAGTGTTCTTCGGAAACCTTTTTTTGTAAGGGCGATGTGCCATGGAAGCCTGTATTCTTACTGATGTCTCCTGTTATGCGATTGAATAGATGTATTGTCGTCGCTGTGGCAACTGTCTGACGGCTTGCCATGTCGGCGCGGTGGAAAAAGGGTAAATCTGTGAATAATAAAACAACGCAGGAGCAACTCCGGAAATTACAGTAGAGTTAAATGAGGAAACCTTTAACATCCTCATGGAGAGATATAAGGAGATGGCATCATCTGCAAGCGGTGGTGGAGGCGCAAGCGTCCCGTATGACATAGACATCACAATAACCGAACTTGATATAGGCAAAATAGATAAGGATTACTTAAATAGCCAATTTAAAAGATATTCTCCGTGACTTTATGAGAACCCCGCATAATGAACAGAATTTGAATGAATTCGGTAAATTTGATGCGATAGCAAACACAATGGATATAGGGCGCTTCTAAAAACCCCAGAGTCCAAACCTGCCAGATGTCCTTCCGACTGAAAAGCCACAAGCATCTTCGAACAGCAGGTTTTTAGAAGTGCCCTATACAAAAAGCTAAATCCTATTTCAAAGACGCTCCAACTCATAAAATTAAAATGAGATTCGATGTTCGTTTCAATAAAGATGTGAAAACTGCTCTAAAGAGTTTTCTAAGAAACCTGAAGCATGATTCCGTTTGCACTATCCGACTGGAGAATCGCCGGAAATCTGCATTGTCGCGAGGCCGACGATCTAAATGGGCCGAAACCGCAAAATGCGCGGCAAAGCCGCGCCTAGCCATGCTATCATACGAATGGCGAGGGATTGGCTTGACATCCAAGCCCTAATTATTGTTTTCAAGGTGAAACGGATTAAATCCGTTTATATGCAATGGTTGTTGTAGGCAAAAGCGGCGCGGATGTGCGTATGCCTAATGAATATTATGCACATGAAGGCGCGTGCATAATTGCCTATGCTCGCTATTGAAAAGCTTTTGCAAGGAAACTTCTCCTGACTATTCTCCCGTTGGTATTATTGCTCTTATTCGTTGGAAAATCAAACGTATCGGCGTTTTGAAACTTTTCCATTCGGAATTTTGAAAAAAATCTGATAAAAATTCAGCTGCTTCGTTGAGAATCTGGTAAATTTCGAAGACAAATGCGAGAAAATGCTGGGCATTCATCTGTTGAGGATAGATTTGAACACAAATTATCGCTCGAGAAAGGCAGAAAAATCATTTGCACCCAAAAGCATTTCAGGGCGACAGGAGCTGATTGTAGATTTGTTGATGACAAGGATGACAAGTGGTACGAACAGGAACACGAGGAATATGACAACATCCTGTCTGACATGAAATATCCGAACGGCAATATGACCGACAAGACGGAAATAATCAAATCGAGTTGAGGGCGTTCCTGAAAATAGCATGTTTTGGAAGCGCTCATGCAGAATCAATGACTATTTTTTGATTTTTTGCCGTTTTGCCAGTAGAATAAGAAGTGTATTCATACGATTTTAGGAAGGTGAAATGATGGCTGAGATTTGCCAAAGCTGCGGGATGCCGCTGGCATCCGATGACATGCTTGCAAAGGAGAAAGATGGGAGCGCGAATCGCGATTATTGCAAATGGTGCTACGACAACGGGGAGTTCATCCATAAGGTTTCCATGCAGGAGTTCGTTAACATGTGTTCTCAATTCGGAGAGCAGGCCGGCATGACGAACGAGCAGATGAGGGAATATTGCGCGAAGCTTTTTCCGACATTGAAAAGGTGGCGGGGTTAGCTATGAAAATAGTCATATTGAATGGCAGCGGAAGAGCGAACGGCAATTCGCGCGCTTTTGCAGATAGCTTCAAAAAGGGAGCTGAAAGCAAAGGGCATGCGGTTGAGACATTGAATGTGGGCTCGATGAGGATAAACGGGTGCATCGGTTGCGAAGGATGCCATAAGCTCGGCAAAGGATGCGTGCAGAAGGATGATATGGAAAAGGTGTATTCCGCCATCGAGGATGCCGATATGGTCGTTTTCACCAGCGCGGTGCACTATTGGGGACTTACAGGTCAATTGGAAAGCGCTATCACCAGATTTTACGCTATGCCTGGAATGAAGCCGAAGGCCATGAAGTACGCGCTTATCCTTTCAAGCGGCTCCGAAGGCGTTTATGACGGCATAGTAAGCCAATATAAGGATATGGTCGGATATTTCGGCGCTGAAAGCCTCGGAATCAAGACCGTGGCTGGCGAGGGCGATCAGAAAACCGAAGGGAATTTGAGGGCTATGTTCGAATTCGGCGCTAGCGTTTGAAGAGTGAGTAGCGAGAAGGCAGGGGTTTTGAAAAAATCCCTGCCCAAAAAAAAAAAAAAAACGCTGGGGCGCAATAGAACAGCGCCCCAGCGTTTTTTCATTTTGCCGAAACGCACGGACTTCGAGGTTTTTGGAAGCGCCCCTTACTTTGCCGTGGGATTTCCAGTCAATATCTTCTTCAGCTGGTTGTATTCCGCTTCGGTGATTTTCACGCAATTGAGCAAATAGCCCTTTACTCCGGCATTTACATCCATGCCTGTCGAATCTGTCTTGCTCCAATCTATCGAATTCAGCTTTTTCACCATTTCCGGATTACAGATGAGATACAGGAGATGGTCGATAGTGATTTTCTCCAATTCCTTGTATTTATTATCGCCCTTTGAAAGATGATAATAGTTCATGTAGGTTATCATGTAATCATCTTTGATTTCCTGTGCTGATGCTCCGGCAACGGCTTCAAGTATGGCGGCAAATGCGCCGGCTCTGTCTTTCCCTTCGTTGCAATGGAAGAAATACGGACCTTCGTGAGCGAGCATGAATCTGATGCCTTGCGCTATTTTGTCGAGGCTATCCTGCTTGAAGAAGTCCGCTGCCATTCCTAAGGCGATGACATTGCCGTTGTCATAGAGCCGTTTGGCATAGGCCGCATCGTATCCGGCCGTAGCGAAGGCTGTTTTGAGCTTGGAGTCGGTATCGGCAAGATTGACTACGGTTCTGATGTTATGCTTCGCCAAAAGCGCGCTGACGAACGAATATCTGTTCTTGTTTTTCGCCGGATTGAACGGATTGCTTCCTCTGAAGAGGATTCCCTTTTTCATTCCGGTCGTGTTGATTTCCCTGAAGTTTGCGAAAATCTCGTCCGAGCCATAGTCCTTCCTGTCGCTCGTCATGGTGACCTGAACTGCTTCGTACTCTTTGAGGAACCCTTGCTTCTTCGACATCTTGACAGTCAGTGAATCGCCTGCATTGCCTCCTATCCAGCTTTGGAAATCGGCATTGGTTATGGCGATCGTAATCGCTTTTCCGCGCTTGTTGTAGTCGCAGAAGCATATTCCCATCGTCCCGACATCCGTATAGGCGGTCACAAAAGGCATTTTCATTTCGGGCAGATCTCCGATTTTCACACATAGCATATCGCCGTATTCGTAGCCTGCATCCAGCACTTCCTTGACAGATAGGGATGGGATGAGGTCGCCGTATTCGTCGACGCTTGCGATCGTGCCTTTCAGGACAGGATACTTGCTCTCTATTGAAGTGCAACCTGCAAGCAGAGCCGCAAATATCAACACCGAAAGCAATCTTTTTCTGATTGAGAGACTGTTGTTCATACTTTTCTCCTTTGCATCAGCATAACCGATGCTCGAGTTAATTCAATCATATTATCGAGTAATTTTCAAAAATTGCTGTTTGCGCCTGAATAACAGGCAGCATGAAGGTGAAAAAAAACCTGCTGAAGCAGATTGCTGATTCAGCAGGGCCTATTGGGAACGCCAAATGCGTAAGATGCTTATGTTCCTACCGCCTTGTTCGATTCGTCGTCCAGATAGATCACATCGACATCTCCGGTTTCGACGCTCTTTTTCGTTATTATGCTTTTCTTATGGCCTGGAGACGATGGAAGATCGAACATCGTGCCGAGCATGAGGTTTTCGAATATGCTGCGTATGCCTCTGGCTCCGGTCTTTTGGTCGATTGCCTTTTTGGCGATGGCTCTTATGGCGTCGTCTTCGAATTCCAAATCGGTATCGTCCATTTTGAGCATTTCGGTGAATTGCTTCACTATGGAATTCTTAGGCTTCGTGATTATTTCGACGATTTGGTCTTCGGTCAGCTCGTTGAGGCATGCGGTGACGGGAAGCCTTCCGATGAATTCGGGAATCAAGCCGAAATGTATCAGATCGTCAGGCAATATCTGCGAATAGAGCTTCTCGTAGTTTTTGTCGTCATCATTGATTAGCGTAGCGCCGAATCCCATTCCGGAAGAAGCGACTCGCTGCTCTATTATCTTTTCCAAGCCTACGAAGGCGCCTCCGCAGATGAAAAGGATGTTAGATGTGTTTATCTTGAGCATTTCCTGATTGGGATGCTTTCTGCCGCCTTGCGGGGGAACGGAGGCTATGGTTCCTTCTATTATTTTCAGGAGAGCTTGCTGCACGCCTTCGCCAGAAACATCACGAGTTATCGACACGTTCTCGCTTTTTTTTGCGATTTTGTCTATCTCATCGATGAATATGATGCCGTTTTCGGCTTTTTTGATGTTGCCGTTGGCATTTTGTATCAATTTGAGAAGTATGTTCTCGACATCTTCCCCGACATAGCCGGCCTCGGTGAGAGTGGTGGCATCGCCTATGGCGAACGGCACGTTGAGTCTTCTCGCCAATGTTTTTGCCAGAAGCGTCTTTCCGCTTCCGGTCGGTCCTATCAGCAGGATGTTTGACTTGTCTATTTCAACGTTTTCGGCTCTTGCGGTTTTTTCCTTATTGCTATTTTCATCATTGCCGAAGAATGTGGCATCGTCTTCGCGGGCATGGCCGGGGGCTTTCACTTTCTCCCTTTTGATTCTCTTGTAATGATTATATACGGCGACGGAAAGTATTTTTTTGGCTCTTTCCTGTCCGATGACGTAATCGTCCAGAAACTCCTTGATTTCCCTTGGCGTCGGAAGAGCGTCCTTGAGGAAGTCGAAATTGGAATTGCCGAATCCGCCGAGATTGGGATCGATGTTCTTTTGCGTTTCTATCTTGTCGAGGATGTCGCAGCATTGATGCGCGCAGCTTTTGCAGATGGCCACATCCACTCTAGGGGAATATACCAATTGATTGTCTTCCGTGGCGGCGGCTCCGCAAAAAGAGCATCGTTTTTCTTTTTTCAATATGGGCATTATCTTTTTTCCTCTTCTTTGTCCGACGATGATTTTTTGTCCTTTCTGACTAATATCTCATCGGCAATTTTGTAAAGCACGGCTTCCTCGGCGCTCATGAAATAATCCCTTTGGATATCCTTTTCGATTTGTTCGATCGTCTTATCGCAATCCGAAGCGAGATATCCGACAAGTATTCTCTTGATGCGTATGAGTTCGTTAGCCTGTATTCTGACATCCGATGCCTGGCCTTCGACTCCGCCGAACGGCTGGTGTATCATGACTCGCGAAGAGGGTAGGAGGTATCTTCCTCCTTTTTCTCCTGCCGCCAGGATTACGGCAGCCATCGATGCCGCTTGCCCAACGCAAATCGTCTTCACCGGGCTGTTTATGTATTTTATCGTATCGTAAATCGCAAGTCCGGCGGTAACGCTGCCTCCTGCGGAATTTATATACAGGCTGATATCCTTTTTCGGACTTTCCTGTTCGAGATACAGAAGCTGCGCTATCACTAGGTCTGCGGATTGATCGTTTATCTCGCCATCCATGAAAATGATCCTCTCCTTGAGCAATTTGGAGAAGATGTCGTAGGTTTTCTCTCCGATTCCCGACCTTTCAACGATGTATGGTATGAAGTTTGACAAATTTTATCTCCTTTATTCGGCGTCCGATTCTTCCTTCTTCTTTCTGGGCTTGCAGACTTTTGCTTGTGCAGGCTTGGTTTCGGAAGCTTTATCAGCGGATTCGTCGGACTTGGTCTCGGCTTCGGCCTTGGTTTCGGAAGCAATGCTTCCGCCGTCTTCGGCTTTTTTCTTGTCGGCTTTATCCTTGCCTTTGCCCTTTTCCTCTTCCTTGCTGTTCTCAAGGTATTTTCCGGAAACATAATCTTCGTAGGTTATTTCCTTGCTGCTTTTCTTGAGATTGTTGTTTTCGAGAAGGAAATCGATTGCCGCCGAGAAATTCATCTGATCTCTGACCGACTCCTCGATCCTCTTTTTGGTTTCCTCGTCGGAATCCGCCGGCGTCTGCTTTTCCAGGATGGCTTTGACTTTTTCCTCGTCGGCCTTGATGTTCTCGAGCTTTTCCACTTCGCCGACCACGAGCCTGTGCTTTATGGATTTCTCGGCATCCTCGCGCCAAGGGTTCGTGAAGCTCTCTTTCGTTTGTCCTATTTGGGTGATGAACTTCTCGAAATCCTTGGACGACATGTTGTATTGTCCGGCGGTTCTCCTGAATCCGAGCTCCACTTCATAATCGACCATGGATTTGGGGACGCTGATTTGAGTGTCTTCGAGTATTTTGTCGCAAACCGCGACGATTTTCGTTTCCTTCATCCTCTCGTCAAGGTCATCGGAAATCTGCTTCTTGATTCCAGCTTTGAGGTCCGCAACGGTTTTGTATTCGCTCTTTATATCCTGTGCGAACTCGTCGTTCACTTCCGGGAGCTCCTTCACCTTTATCGATTTCACTTTGACCTTGATTCTCACATCCTTGCCGTTGTGGTTTTTGGTGAATTCCTTTTCATCGCCTTCCTTGAGCCCGGCAATATCGTCATCGAATTCATAGATATTCTTCTTTTCCCCCAAGGTGAACGTGAAGTCGTCTATTTTCTTGTTTTCGTCGGATTCGCCTTCAGGATAGGTCGCTTCATAATCGACTGTCACCAAGTCGTTTGCCGCGGCGACGGCATCGGCTCCTTTGGACTTGACGATCGAATTCTGCTGCCTGTACCTTTCTATCTCTTTGTTCACCATTTCATCCGAAACCGTTACGTTAGGTATTTCCACATTCAAGCCCTTGTATTTCTCAAGCTTGACTTCCGGCGTGATATCGAATCTGATCGTGAAGTTGATGTCCTTGTTCTTCTTGAAGGGGAGGAGCTTGTCATGATCCACGATTTCCGGAGTGGAGTACGGCAGCGGCCTGAGATCCGCCTCTGTCTTCTCGAATAATTCCGTCATGCTGTTGTTCATCGCTTCGTAGCAGGCTTCCCTAAGAGTGTCTTCTCCGATTTTCCTCTCCAAGACGTTTAAAGGCGTCTTTCCCTTTCTGAATCCCGGCAATGTGATTTGCTTTTGGTATTTCGCCAATGTTTCGTCGTAGATTTTCCTGATGCTTTCCCATTCCGTGCAAATGTTCGCTTCCGCTCTGTTCTCACTGATCTTGACTGCTTTATTGTCCATAATCCATCCTTGTTGGGCGCTTTTACGATGCAATGCATGCCGCCGAATCGAATTTCGCAATCGTTCGCACTCTGAGGCCTTTTGGAAGTGTCCCCTAGAAACGCCCGCAATCGTCATATTATAAGACATCTCCGCTATTTATTCAAAAACAACGACAAAATAACGGCAAGGGAATTGCAAGCAAACGGCTTTGCGAAGGGTTTTCGGTTTTTCGAGACGCCATTTTTGAAAAACAATGGGAATATAGCTAAAATACAAGCGAAAGAGGGTCGTATGAAAAAATTAGCGTGCGTATGCGTTCTGTTTTCGGTTTTTGCCGGTTTTGCTTTTTCCCAGGACATTTCCCCGTCAACCGATGCGGGGGCATCTCCATCGTCCGCTTCCGTATCTTTGGATAAATATTCGCTTCTTTCCGAATATTCCGCAAGTGACTCCGCGGGAGGCGGGATCATTGCCCGGCAAATCAAGAGAGATAGGGTTCAAGTAGGTTTGTCGTTGGGCGCTTTGCTGCTTTTCGATGAGAATGACGATTTGAGTCCGGGAAGCAAGAGCAGGTATTATGCAGGTGTCAATGCAACCGGAAAATTGAATGGGTTCAGCGGCATGTTGGGCGTGAATGTCACGTTCGACGGGCATTATATGCCGGTGATTGCAGGCGTAGGGTATGACTTTGAAATACAGACAGGCCTTGAAGATACCAGACCGACCTATTATATGCGCGATCCGGAAGTCATATCAACATTGAGCGCATCTTATTCCAATCTTGAGACATTGAATCTGACGGTAGGGCTTTCTTCGACGAATGCGATTCCATTGAGCCCGTCGTATTCCTTCACCACTTCGCTGATGGCTGATTTGGGCTGTTCCGTTTCGTTGCCGACAGCCTCATACTTGTCGTTTGACGCTCGCGTGTCGTTGGGGTGGGCGCATGTGTTCGACAATCTGATAGACGTTCGCGACTATTTTGCGCTGAATGCCATGATAGGCGTCAGCATCGATGTCACTTAGAATCACTCAGATCCGAATCTGATATATTGGGTGCGCTTCTAAAAACCTTAGAGTCCGAATCTGCCAGATGCCTTTCCGGCTGAAAATCCTGCGGATAGCCTCGAAATACGGCAGTATTCCTGCGTTTCCAGCTACTTTTTCGTCTTGAAAATCCGCAGGCTTTCTCGAACAGCAGGTTTTTAGAAGCGCCCTTTAGCCGATTGGATTGTCAGACGGTGACAGCGCCCTTGAAAAAAAAAATTCAAGTGGTATAATACCCCGTCTTTGAAAGGGGTGAGACATGTTTAGGAAGGGATTCGACAACGAAAAGTATTTTAAGGAACAGACCAAATACATTCTGGAGCGCGCCAGCAAATATGATAAGATCTATATCGAATGCGGCGGCAAGCTTCTGCACGACATGCATGCTTTTCGCGTGCTTCCCGGATACGATCCAGATGTCAAGATGAAGGTGTTTTCATGCCTTGCGGAAAAGATAGAGATAATAATCTGCATTCATTCCAAAGACATAGAGAAAAAAAAGGTGAGGGCTGATTTCAATCGCACTTATGACGAGGATGTCCTCAAGATGATAGAGGACTTCAGAAGATACGGCATGGCGTCCAGCAAGGTGGTCATAACCAGATTCAAAGAATCTGAGGCGGTTGACAATTTCCGGAACATGCTCGAAAGGCGCGGCGTCAAGGTCTATTTGCATAAGGCTACGTCAGGCTATCCTGCGGATGTGGCTATGGTTGTCAGCGACAGAGGGTTCGGACAGAACGAGTATATCGAGACATCCAAGCCGATCGTGATAGTGACGGCGCCGGGGCCGGGGAGCGGCAAGCTAGGAACATGCCTCAGCCAGGTCTACCATGAGTTCAGGAAGGGCATAAAGTGCTCATATTCCAAATTCGAAACATTTCCGATATGGAATCTGCCGATAGACCATCCGGTGAACATCGCATACGAAGCCGCAACTGCTGATTTGGGCGACTTCAACAGGATAGATCATTACGAGCTCGAATCGAACGGGAAAGTCTGCACAAACTACAATAGGGATTTGGATGTATTCCCGATCGTGAAAAGCATCTTGCAGCATGCGACGAACGGTCATGTCATCTATGATTCGCCTACGCAAATGGGCGTGAACAGATGCGGCTTCGGCATAGTGGATGACGAAACCGTGCGTGAAGCGGCGAAACAGGAGATAATAAGGAGATACCTTACGGCCAAGGTGGACTATCTCAATTCCAAATGCACTGCCGAAACCGTAGAGCGCTGCCGCCAGCTTATGGCGAAGGCGGGAACATCAGTAGCGGACAGGAAGGTGGTCGATGAATGCCGCAAGACGCTTGAGGCTCAAATCGTCAGGAAAAAAGGCAAGGACGGAATAACATGCACGGCTTGCGTCGAAGTGGAGGATGGCGTTTTCGTCAGCGGAACGAACAGCTTCAGAATGCATGCCGCTACGGCGATGGTATTCAAGGCGCTGAAGCATTTCGCGAAAATAGCCGATGACATAGATCTCATATCAAAGGACATCATAGATTCGGTTCTGTTCATGAAGCATGATATTTTGAAGGAAGAGGGGACTTCGCTTAATGTTGACGAGGGACTGATTTGCCTTGCTCTTTCGGCAGCGAGAAACGAATGCGCAAAGAAAGCTTTGGTTCATTTGAACGATTTGGCGGGTCTCGAAGTCCATATTTCGCATTTGCCATCTAACGCAGACGGCAAAAGCCTCAAGAAGCTTAAGATGAATTGGACTTGCGAGCCGATATTCCCATCCAGGAACATATTGTCCTGATAGGTAGGAAACATGGATTTGGATGTTGTTTTGAGAAAGTCGAGAAAAGCGTCTGCGGCCCTATCGATGCTTGATGCGGAAAAGAGAAATCGAATGCTCGCCAATATTAGCAAAGCGTTGCTGGAGAATTCGGATTTCATCATCGCAGAGAATCGCAAGGATGTCGAGGAAGCGAGAAAGGGCGGAATGAGGGAAAGCATGATCGATCGCCTGATGCTTGATGAGAATCGCTTGAAGGGCATAGCAATCGGAGTGGATGATGTGGCGAAGCTCGATGAGGTTGTCGATAGGGAGCTTGAGCGCATAAGGCGCCCTAATGGGTTGGAGATAGTCAAAAGAAGCGTTCCGTTCGGCGTGGTCGCCATGATCTTCGAATCCCGACCGAATGTGTGCGTCGATATGGCCAGCCTGTGCATCAAGACCGCCAACGCATGCGTTTTGAAAGGCGGCAAAGAGGCTTTGAACTCGAACAGGGCTCTTGCAAACGTCATGCGCGAGGCTATTGGCGGAATAGTCGATGAGAATGTCGTAACTCTTATCGAGAATAATTCCCGCGAAATCACCGATTCTCTCATGAAAAAGAAAGGCATGGTGGATTTGCTTGTTCCTCGCGGCGGAAAGGGACTTATAAATTTCGTCAAGGAAAACGCCAAGGTGCCTTTTATAGAAACAGGTGCGGGGAATTGCCATTTGTATGTTCACGAAAAAGCCGATTTGGATATGGCTTTGAAAATTGCCGTGAACGCCAAATGCTCGCGGCCATCCGTTTGCAATGCCATTGAAAACATTGTCATCGATGAATCCGCAGCGAAAAAGTTCTTGCCGATGCTTGCAAGCGAGTTCGGCAGGTTGTCGGTCGAGATAAGAGGCGATGGCGAATCATGCGGGCTTATCGGTTGCAAAAGAGCATCCGATGAGGATTTTTTCACGGAATACGATGATCGGATCGTTGCCGTGAAAATCGTTTCCGGTCTTGACGAGGCGATTGATTTCATAAATGCCCATTCCACTAGCCACAGCGAAACGATTGTTACTGATGACGTTGTCGCAAGGGATGAGTTCATGCGCAGAATAGACAGCGCATGCGTATATCATAACGCTTCTACGAGGTTTTCGGATGGAGGAGAATTCGGTTTTGGCGCGGAGCTTGGGATTTCAACGCAGAAAATGCATGCGAGAGGTCCGATGGGCATTCGCGAGATGACCAGCTACAAATATTTCGTATATGGCGAAGGTCAGGTCAGGGAGTGACAGGCGATGACGGGCAAGATTGATAGGAAGGTTTTGGGGATTCTCGGTGTCGGAAAGATGGGCGGAGCCATTCTCGACGGAGTGCTTGCATCGGAGGTTTTCCCGAAATCCGATATTCTGATTTGCGATCACAAGGAAAGCACCATGAGGAAATACTCGGCGCTCGGCGTTGGAATCGCGCAAAGCGAAAAGGAGCTCTTGAACAACTCGGACATATTCATGCTTGCGATCAAGCCTCAGGGTTTTTCGGCGATAGAAGGGTTGCTCGGAACGCATTGCGAAGGCAAGGCAGTCGTGTCGCTGGCGCCAGGCAAGAAGGTGTCGTTTCTCGAATCGCTTTTCAAGGGCGCGCTCGTGGTTCGCGCAATGCCGAATACGCCTGCGCTTGTCCGTCACGCCGCCACGACTCTTTTCGCAAATGGGAAAGGGGATGTCGGATTGCTTGAGCATGTCAAGCGGATCTTCTCGTCGATCGGAACGTTTGAGTTTCTAGAAAAAGAGGAGATGATGGATATTGCCATACCTGTGAACGGGAGCATGCCGGCCTATCTTTTCTCTTTCATTCGGGAATTTGTGGAAAAAGCCGTGCAAGAGGGCATTGGCAGACAAACCGCAACGAGTCTGTGCGTCAATTCGATAATCGGTTCGTGCAAGCTTCTGCAATCATCCGACGATGATCTGGATACGCTGATAAGCAATGTGTGCTCTAAGGGCGGAACCACCATAGCAGGGCTCGACGGCATGTACGGGAACGGATTCAAGGAGTCTATCGGCGCCTGCTATGATGCCTGCGTTGCAAGGTCGATCGAACTTGCCAAGTGATCGGCGCGATGATTGCGTTCGCTTTTGTCGTTTGATTATTAGCGGACTCGGATTTATAATATTAGAGCGCTTCTAAAAACCTCAGAGTCCGAATCTGCCAGACGCCTTTCCGGCTGAAAATCCTGCGGAAAGCCTCGAAATACGACAAGTGTTCCTACTTTTTCCGCCGATTTTTCATCTCGAAAAACCACAGGAATCTTCAAACAGCAGGTTTTTAGAAGCGTCCATAACGATAACGCGGAGCGTTAATTAATGGAGATTTTTTCAAAACTCCTTCCTTCACGCTGCTCGCTCTTCCGGTGCAAGCCGCAAGTCCTGCGGATTCCCCTTTCGAAACGGGCATATACGCAAAGTATTAGCCCGTTTCGGAGAGGAACGCCTTGCGCCGGAATAGGCTTCGCAACGTCTTGAAATTAGTTTTGAAAAAACCTCAATGACAAACGACAGGTGGTGTGGAATGAAGAAGTGTTATCTTGCATTGGCTATTGCGATTATCGGCTTGCTGTTCTCCTGCAGGCACTCCGTTTCCAATGACGCGGTCGCTCCTGTGGTGCAAGGCGGCGATACGTCATCGGATACGAAACCCGGCGACACCTTGGAGACCGGATCTGACAATTCCATCGATGATTCCATTGGTAAAGGATCCGATGAATCGGCAGGGGCTGAGTTCGGCGATTTGCAGGTGGAAAGCGGGTACTTCATCTTCAAGATATTGGAAGACGGAACCGCATCCGTCATTGGCGTAAGCGAAGCGGGAAAAGAACAAGCTAACCTTGACATACCATCTAAGATTTCGGTTCAGGCCTCTTACTCTTCGCAGAGGCTGGCATCCAAGGACGGCGCTAATGAATTTCCTGTCGGATCGATAGGCGAAGGCGCTTTCGAAGGCAATGTGGTTTTGGCGTCGATACACATACCAAGCACTATAACGATAATAGAGGGCAATGCTTTCAAGGGGTGCGAGAAGCTTGAGAACGTGAACATACCGGATGGCGTCGTGCAGATTAAAGCGGGAACGTTCGAGGGTTGCGGGTCTCTCGAGAACATTTCTTTGGGAAATGTGAATGATTGCGATCCTTCTGCGTTTTCCAATTGCAGCAATCTGAAGGGGATCGTTGCAATGGAATCGGTGGCGCAAGTGCTTAGCGATTTTTTCGAAGGAGCGGATGAAAGCGAAGTTCAGATATTGCGCATAAACGCATCGGATTACTTCAGATACAGCAATTATTACGATCATGTGAGAATAGACGGATTGACCGAGCAGGGCAAGCAACTTGAAACGATCGAGATTCCATACGAGATAGACGGCCTTCCGGTGACAGATATGCATTACGCCATATTGGAGGGTTCTAGTGTTAAGAAATTGATCATTCCTAGTTCGTTCACGACCATCCCTACCTATAGCTGCGAATGGTGCAGTACCTTGGAGGAGGTTTATCTGCCCGATTCGATGAGAACTATCGAGACTTATGCTTTCAGAGGCGATTCTTCTTTGAAGAAGGTCGTGATGATGGAAGGTGTGGAGACGATAGATACTTATGCTTTTTTGGATTGCAGCTCCTTGCGTGATGTGGAGCTTCCGTATAGCGTCAAAAATTCTTTTGTCTATGCCTTTTTGGGCTGTCCGCTCGAGTCTATGGTCATATCCGATGACACCTATTTTGATGCATGGGGAATTGATGCGAGTAAAATATCATATAAACCTTCGAAATATATTTATGAAGATACCGAAAGCGACATCGTCATCAAAGGCATCAACAAGGATATTTTTGGAAATGCTCAGGGCGAATTCATTGTTCCGGACAAACTCAAGGGCAAGAGCATTGTGGAAATAGCCGATTCGGCTGATTTCGACGGATGCGAGTTTACGAGCATTATCTTTCCATCGGGCGTCAGAAGAATCGGCGTCAACGCTTTCGCCGGTTGCAATAGCTTGTCTAAAGTTCGCCTGTCCGCATCGACTGAAATCTGCGATGGCGCGTTCCCTGATAATGTTGAAATAGTTAAATTGGGGGATTCGTCCGGCAAAGGTAGCGTTTCGAGTCAGAACAGCATTTTTTCGATGCACATTGATCCGGATTTGGTTCTAATCGAAACGCTTAGCCATGATTATATCATGAAATTGCATTTCGATGAGATCGGAGAGCCGGAGGACTTGGGTAATGTCGCTGAACCGCTTGAGATATATATTCCTTACGAAGTCGATGACATTCCGGTGCGTGATGTTTTCATAGATTTGATGATACATGAATTGGGAATAGGGCTGTTTCACCACTATTTGAGTGGTCCGCGCTATGCTTCCTGGAATGATCACGGCGTTTCGGACGATAATCAGGTTCGATGCATAATCTATCTTCCGGTGAACAAGAACATGAGCAACTGGAACATGCATATTGATTATTTGATGGAGCGCGCGGCGGAATCAATCGCCGAAACCGGGGCGCCTATAATGGTTTACACATACTATTGCCCCGAACTCGATTAGAATGTTCTTTTCGAGATTGCGTCGCAAGGAGGGCGGAGTATTTCCAGCATAGTGATTAAAATCGGAACGTCATCTCTTGTCAGGGATGACTTTTCGATTAACAAGAAAAACATTAATCTGCTTCTTCATTCCATAAGCGATTTGCGCGAAAGAGGCGATTCGGTGGTTCTGGTGACTAGCGGCGCAATTGTTTTCGGGATGCATGAGCTTGGCCTGAAGAAGAGACCGAAGGATGTCATATCGCGTCAGGCATGCGCCGCCGTAGGCCAATCGAAGCTGATGATAGAGTACAGCCAGATAGCCGGAATCTATGGAATCAAGGTCGGACAGATACTTCTTAACCACGATGACTTCAAGTTCGCCAACAGGATGCGGCATCTCAGGAACACTTTGAACAAGATGTCGAAATTCGATGTGCTTCCGATCATAAACGAAAACGATGCCTTATCCGTAGATGAGATAAAATTCGGTGACAACGACACCCTTGCATCTTTCGTGGCGCCTTTGGTGCGCGCGGACATGGTTGTTCTGCTTACCGATATAGACGGGCTCTACGATAAGGATCCCAAGGCGAATCCCGATGCCGAACTCATCAAGGACGTGCATTGCATAGACGATAGGATAAAATCCCTCGCCGCTCCGCCTCGAAGCGCTGTCGGAACTGGTGGGATGATAACCAAGGTCATGTCGGCCCAATATGCCAACGAGCATGGAATAGATCTGATGATTTGCAATTCCAAACACATGGGCAGGCTCGCTGAAGTCCTGAGCAAGCGCGACACCGGAACCGTATTCCATGCGGATGCGAAGCGGTAGGCATGGTATATGAGACAGTACGAGGCGGTTATTCAAACATTGGAAAAACTAGGTGGAGTTGCAACGCTGGGGCAATTAAATCAAGAGGTTTTTAAAATCAAGGATTGCGAGTGGAAAACAAAGACTCCGTTTGCATCGATTCGCAGAATTGTTCAGACAAACGATGAAATTTATAAGATCAAATCCGGATTATGGGCTCTTAAATCGCACCGGAGCGAGTTGGAGCAAAGAGGAATAATTGTTGAAACTGAAATCAACAAAAATTCCGAGGGAGTTATCGAATTTAACCACACATATTATCAAGGGCTGCTCGTTTCGATCGGCAATTTGAAGAATTTCGGAACTTTTGTTCCGGATCAGGACAAAAACAGACTTTTCTTGAGCGATAAGCTTGATGACTTGAGAACGACGAAAAAGATTCCGAGATTTTCATACGATTGTTTTGTTTCGAGGAGTTCGACCATTGATGTGATTTGGTTCAATGAGCGTATGATGCCGGATTCGTTTTTCGAGGTCGAGCATTCGACCGATATTCAGAACTCTTTGGAGAAATATTGCGACTTGCAGGATTTCCATACGCGGATGTTCATCGTTGCAGATGAAAGACGACATGAAGAATACAATAAAAAGTTGAGTTATCAGTCCTTTTCAAAAATAAAAGAAGGCAAACGCGTGCAGTTCCTCAGCTATGACGATTTGGAGCTGCAGTATCAGCAGGCGATAAAGTTGCAGGGCGTTCATACGCTTATTCTTTAAAGGGCACTTCTAAAAACCTGCTGTCCAGAGAGCGCCTGCGGTTTTCAGGCCTGAAAGGCATCGGGCGAAATCGGGCTCTGAGGTTTTTAGAAGCACTTTAAAGTGTTTTTGGACATCAACGCCCAAATATGCTACACTATTCTGATAAAGTTTGGAGATTGGTATGACTAGATTTTCGCTTTCTTTTTTGTTCGTCGCTATTGCCGCTATGGTATTGTTCGCTTCATGCTCTAAGAAACCGGCAGCTCCTGTTGTCGTGGAGAACGAAGGCGACAAGCCTTCCATTACGGTTACGAACACATCTGTGGTAACGCTCACGGCCGACCAGGTCAGTTTCGACGTTACGATTCGCGAACGCGGTCAGAATGTCGATAAGCTGACGGATGATGGCAATATCAGATCGAACAAGGTCAAGGAAGTCTTGAAGCGCTTGGGTATCGAAAGCACGCCGACAAGGCAGTTCAGCGTCACTCCGTATTACTCTTATACGATAATTGACAAGAACGGCAATCTTTACGATAGGGATAATGAGCGGCGCGAATACAAATATCATGAATACCTCCATACTTTCGCGGTGAAATTCGAGCATGCCGACAAGAATCCGGAGCTTGTGGGTCAGGCCATAGATGCCATTCTTGCCGTTGACAGTGCGGAAATAGGAAATGTGACTTTCGGCATAACAGACAACAGGAAGGCTAATGCGGCTGTCAGGAAAGCCTCTGCGCAAGCGGTTATGAGAAAGATAAATTCTTATGCCGAAGGTTGCGGGGTCGCGGTCAAGGGAATACGCAATATGCATGAGGGAGCTTATACTCGCGATACGGGCATGGTCATGGCCAAGGCTTCCGGAGTTACTGCCAACAGGTATGCTGCCGCCGCACCCATGATGGACATGGTCGAGGAAGCCAAGATGATGGATGATGATTCCTCCACGCAAATCACCTCGGACAAGATAAGCGTAAATGCCGAAGTCAATTATACGGCGATCTTGGCTGGAAATGCGAAGAGCCGTTTGAATGTCAGGGGATTTGCGGAGATAAAGGCGACACCCGATGTGGCGGAATTCATCGTGACGGCTCGGATTTCAGGATATAACACTTCGCAGCTCGTGCGCGACGGTTCCAAGATAATCAAGGGGCTTTGCGACAGGCTGAACGGCGAATGCGAAATGACAACCGTGCAATACAGCATTCTGCCGTATTTCGTCAGCGAGAAGAATGAGTCGCAGATCTATCATAGCGACAGGGCGAACATATTGAATCAATTCGAGTTCATTCACAGCGTTCGCATAAAGGTAATGAATTTCGATGAAGGCAATAAGCTCGGGAAAGTGATCGATTCGGTGAAGAAGAATGCGGACGAGCGCATTTCCATCGGAGGCGTGAGCTACTCCATCAGCGATAATACGAAATATTCGGACGAGGCGCGAAGCGGAGCGGCGGCCAATGGAAAGGAAAAGTGCGAAATATATGCGGATGGCGCAGGAACGGATGCGAGCGGGGTGTTCAGCATCATCGAGAACTATTCGGCTCAGGACACCGATATAGACGGCGATGGCCTGTATTACGGCAGCCAGGGCAAAAAGATATACAAAGGCAGCGACATAGCCGAAAACCAGACCGTGATATTCCGCGACAAGGTTTCCGTCCGATCACAGCTTACGGTCACGGCCGACATCTGATCGGCATAAGCAAGGCGTGAAGATGCGGAAAAAGGCCGGACTGACCGGCGGCATATACATAATCATATCCGCTGTTCTGTTCGGAGTGATGCCTTTGATGACCAGAATCGTGTTCGCTCATGGCGCGAATGGTTATACGGCGGCGTTTTTCCGATATGCTTTCGGTTCAGTCGTGCTTTGGGCGTTGATATGTTCGGATCGCAGCAAATCGAGATTGCTGAGGATAAGCCGCAGACAGATGGCGTCGGCTGCAATATTCTCATTGTTCTATTCGATGCTGCTGGTTTCGCTTTTCCTGGCGTATTCCTATATAGATACGGGGTTGGCTACGGCTTTGCATTTCACATACCCGGCCATAGTCATCGTCTTGAATTTGGTCGTATTCAGGTCTTTCCCTGCGAAAAGGGAGATCGTCAGCTTGTGTTTGGCGATAGCAGGCGTTTTCCTCATGAATGCCTATGGCGGCGCTGCCGATGCCAAGGGCATGGCGTTTGCAATCCTGTCAGGGGTGTCGCTTGCGCTTTTCGTGGTGTTTTTCGAGCATAACAGCTTGAAGGATTTGCCTACTGTCATTGCAACATTCTGGATAAGCCTTTTAGCAGCCGCGGTCATAGGCGCCTTCATAACCATAACGGGGAATTGGCAGCTTCCTGCCGATGCGATCGGATGGGCGATGATGGTCGTTTTGGCTATTTCCACCGGAGTGGTCGCGTTTGTTTGCTTTCAGAAGGGAATCAAGACTTGCGGGGGCGTCATGGCATCCATCCTCTCCATGCTCGAACCGGTCATAAGCCTTTTCATCGGCTGGTCGGTTTTCCATGAAAAGATGTCCGCTGCTTCCGTCCTCGCAGTCGTTTGCATTCTTTGCTCGGCTACCGTTTTGCTGGCAAAACCCGAGTGAAATCCGGCTTCGGAGCAAACTCTGTTAATTTTCGCTTTAGCTTACGCAATAATATCATCAGGTATTGAGGTTTTTCGGGGGGGCAGAGATTTGGTTTTCGACGGGCCGGTCGCTTGAGCCTTAGGGGTGCATTTATCATGGGCGAGATCGGTTCGGACAAGGGTTCGACTCCCTTCTCTGCATTTTTTCCATGCGGATTTATTTGTTTTCGCAGTTTTGCATTTTTAGAAATGCCCTTTAGGCGTAATTTATTATGGGCACTTCTAAAAACCTCAGAGACCGATTTCGCCTGATGCCCTTCGGGTCTGAAAACCGCCGGAAATCGGCAAAGGACGACGATATTCCGCTGGTTTTCCGCCTCCGAAATCCACAGGCGCTCTTCGGACAGCAGGTTTTAGAAGCGCCCTGTATTGCCACTCTCGTTTGCGCGTTCTCATTTGCGCATATGGAATTTTTTGAACGAAAGGTATAAAATCTAAAAATTATGTTTAGAAAAGTCGATTTGAAGGCGGATTTCCCTTCTTTGGAGAAGGAGATTCTGGATTTTTGGAAAAAGAAGAGCATATTCAAGAAAAGCATAAATGCGAGGCCTAAGGATAGGGAGTTCGTATTTTACGACGGACCGCCGTTCGCTACGGGATTGCCCCATTACGGGCATTTCGTTCCCGGAACCATTAAGGACATCATACCGCGCTACAAGACTATGAAAGGCTATAGGGTGGAGAGGGTCTTCGGATGGGATTGCCATGGCTTGCCTGTCGAGAACGAGATGAAGAAGGAACTCGGGATTTCCTCGAAGAAGGAGATCGAAGAGTACGGCGTCGATAAGTACAATGAGAAATGCCGCTCCATAGTCCTCAAATACACTTCGGAATGGAAAGAGCAGATAGAGAGGATGGGCAGGTGGGTCGATTTCGAGAACGGATATCGCACGATGGACCTTCCGTATATGGAATCGATCTGGCATGTCTTCAAATCGCTCTACGACAAGGGCTTGATTTACGAAGGCTTCAACATCTTGCCTTATTCGCCGCAGCTCGGCTGCCCGCTGTCGAATTTCGAGTTTAACCTCGGCGGATACAAGATGGTTTCCGATCCGGCGATTACGATTCGCTTCAAGGTCAAGGGCGAGGAGAGCAAATACTTTTTGGCTTGGACCACTACGCCTTGGACGCTTCCATCCAATTTGGCGTTGTGCGTGGGTCCGGAGATGGAATATGCAGAGGTGCAGGATAAGAGCGATGGCAATGTCTATATCCTTTCAAAAAGCAGGATCGGCGCATACTATTCCAAGCGGGAGGACTATGAAATATTGCGGACGATGACGGGCGCGGATCTGGCGGGAATGAGATACGAACCCCTTTTCCCGTATTTCAAGAACCTTGAAAGCAAAGGCGCGTTCTTCGTTTTGACGGGAAGCCATGTCACCGATGAGGATGGAACTGGAATAGTTCATACTGCGCCGGGATTCGGAGAGGATGACTATAAGGTTCTCAAACCATATAAGAACATTCCGGTGGTATGCCCGGTGGACGATTCCTGCTGCTTCACATCGGAAGTTTCGGATTACGAAGGCGTTTTCGTGAAGGATGCGGATAAGGCCATAATCCAGCGCCTGAAGGATGAGGGCAAGCTGGTCAAGCGCGAAAGCATCAACCATAATTATCCTTTCTGCTATAGGACTGGGGCTCCGATAATCTATCGCGCCACGAGCTGCTATTTCGTCGATGTGCCTAAAATCAAGAAAACGATGATAAAGGCCAACAAGAAGATAAATTGGATTCCGGAGCATCTCAAGGAAGGGCGTTTCGGCAAATGGGTCGAGGGCGCAAGGGAATGGGCGATTTCCAGGAACAGGTTTTGGGGAAATCCGCTTCCTGTTTGGAAAAGCGAAAGCGGAAAATACATTGAAGTAATCGGTTCGATAAGGGAATTGGAGAAGAAGTGCGGTCAGAAAGTCACTGATTTGCATAAGCATTTCATAGACAAGCTTACATGGGAAGCGCCTGACGGAAGCGTGATGAGAAGGATTCCGGACATTTTGGATTGCTGGTTCGAAAGCGGAAGCATGCCTTATGCGCAGCAGCATTATCCGTTCGAAAACAAGCGGAAATTCGAAGAGAACTTCCCCGCGGACTTCATTTGCGAGGGTTTGGATCAGACGCGAGGCTGGTTCTACACGCTTTTCGTGATCGCCGTAGGGCTGTTCGGCACTTCTTCCTACAAGAATGTGGTTACGAACGGCATAGTCCTGAACAAAGACGGCAAGAAGATGTCCAAGAGCCTGCGCAATTTCACTTCGCCAATGGAGATAATCGACAAATACGGGGCTGATGCGCTTAGATTCGCGCTCATGAATTCGGCGGTGACAAGGGCGGAGGATTTGAAGTTTTCAGAGGATTTGGTCAAGGACAGCATAAAGAATCTCATAATTCCCCTTTGGAACGCGTATTCGTTTTTCACGACATATGCCAACATAGACGGATTCAGGCCCGATTCCGAGAAGTTTCAGAAGCCTTTCAAAGCCGAGAATCCGCTTGATCGGTTCATAATATCCAGGACGCAGCTTCTCGTGAAATCCGTCACGGCGGCATTGGACTCCTACCACATAGAGGAAGCCACCGACGAGCTTTTGAAATTCATAGACGATTTGAACAATTGGTATATACGACAGAGCAGAAGGAGGTTCTGGAAGAACGAGAACGACGGCGATAAGATGCAAGCTTACAGGACACTTTATTATGTTCTGTTCACTTATATCAAGGTCGCTGCGCCGTTCGTGCCGTTCATCACTGAAAACATTTATCTGAACCTGAAGGTGAAGGGTAATCCGATGAGCATCCACCTTTGCGATTATCCTGTCTGCAGGAAGACTTTCAGGGATGAAACGCTTGAAAAGCAGACTTCACTGGTTCAGAAAGTTCTGTCTATGGCGCGCCATCTCAGATCGGAGAAATCCATAAGAGTCCGCCAGCCGCTTGCCAAAATGTTCGTGATTTCGCGCAGCGAGGATGACTTGAACATTCTCAGATCCCAGGAGCACATCATCCGAGAGGAAGTCAATGTGAAGGGGATCGATTTCTCCGACGACGAATCCGAGCTCGTGACTTATTCCGCAAAGGCGAATTTCAAATCGCTCGGACCCAAGTTGGGCGCCGGAATGAAAGCCGCCGCTGCCGGGATCGCATCGCTTTCGAGCGAACAGATAGCATCGGTTGTCATGTCCGGAGAGAAAATAGCGATCAGGATTGCCGATGGCGCGGAGGTCGAGATTTCCGCGGACGATTTGGTTGTTAGCAGATCGGAGAAGGAAAACGTATTCGTAGAGACGGATGGCGGAATCACCATAGGCCTCGATTACAACCTGACTCCGTTGCTTGTCCTCGAGGGCGATGCCAGGGATTTGGTGCGCGAGATTCAGAATGCGAGGAAGGAAGCGGGGTTCGATGTTGCGGATCATATAAGGCTTCATGTCTGTCCTGACGAAAGGTTCGGCGAGATATTGAAGGAGTTCTCTCAATATATAACGAAGGAAACGCTTTGCGACGAAATAGTCGAGGAATCATCGGCTCAGGATAGGTCGATATCCTGCGGTTGCGAAATATCGGTGGCATTGGAGAAAGTCAGCAGGAAATGAGAAGGGCGATCCCGAAAGACTGCTGTTCGAAGATGCTTGGCAAGGTGTGGTCCGGCGCGCTACGCATTGCGATAGTCGCAATTTTCGCAATGTCATGTTCCGGACTTTCCCCTAATATAAGGAACGGCAGGACGAATCTGCTTCGTGCCGTGGGCCGCGATGGGGATGTGGTGGTTTATATGGATGTGGCGAAAGCATCCGATCTCATAAGCGGGATAGCGGGATTTGATGTCTCAGGCATTTCCGAACATGCGTTCGATATCATCGTGGTCGCTTCCGATGATGCTGTTTATGGCGTCATCGAGGGCGATATTCCGATGATATCGCGTCCGATGATCGCCGATAGGATGGCAGCGCATCCGTTTCGAATAGGAGATATTGATTGCTATGCGACGGAAATCGAAGGAAAGAGCGTTTTTTTCGATTTGGCTGATTCGGGAGTGATTTTGTTTTCGACATCGGAAATCGGGTATTCCCACGCATTTGAATTTTTTATGTCAAATAGGGAAAATATAATGACCGAAAGCGTTTCGTTGCTGCTTCAGTCCGGATGCGTCGGCGTTTACGGCAGGAATCCGCGAGCTGATGCTGGCGAGATATTCAAGAACGGCAATGTCAGAAATGCATTGTTGCTGTTGGATTGTTCGAGTGCTGATGACATGTATTTGCTATCCGGAGTCTTGGAGATGAAGGATAGGGACGCTTTTCGCGTGACGAATGCTTATTTGAGCGATAGTTATATCAGGGATTTGAAAGACAACGGCAGGAAGCTCGATATGAAGCGGTTGCAGGACGTGCGCAAGCCCGATGCTTCTGGCGGCTTGATAGGATATGTCGATTTTTCCGTTTATGCATCGTTGGTTTTTAAGTTGTTTGGCAGATAGATATGGGCGATAAGAAAGTTGTTGCGACTAAAAAGGAAGAAAAAGACAAGAAGAAGGCTTTTCAGCTTTCCATGCTTGCAAAAGCCGTTGTTCTTGCATTGACGTTGGGGATGGTGTTATTGTGGATATATCTGAGTTATGCCATGCAACGCAATCATGACGTGTTGTTCTACAACAAAACCACGAGGCATGTCAGCGAATATTATTCAATGAGGTCGGAAGAATATCGAAGCGAAAGAAGCAAATACCTCAAAGATAACGGCATCTTCATAATAGTGGCATACACCTCAGCGCGCAGGATTTTGGTTTCCACTACCGAGAACATGCCTTTTTCCGAGCTTGAGGCGGTTAACGGAAATGAAATAATACCCCAACAGGACATTTGGGATAGGACGGAGCATCCGGAATTTATAGTCAAATCGGTTATCGATTTCAGCAAGGATTTGGACGGCGCCTATTACTATGCCAGACTTGCGGATAAGGAATATGCCGACGGTCTGTTCAGAATCAAGATGAGAAGAGACATCGGCGTGGTGATTTTGGTTTTCCTTGCCTTCGTGATCTTGCACATATACAACAAGTTCACATCGATGCGCGATGATTTGAAGCAGAAGAACGATCTGGTTTCCTTAGGTTCGGCGACGAGGAGGCTGGCGCACGAGATCAAGAATCCCGTTGCGGCTATTCTCATGCAGGTGTCCTTGCTTGAGAGGATGCATCCTGATCAAGCCGAAGAGTTCGAAGTCATAAAAACCGAAGGCAAGCGCATCGCCAATCTTACGGATAGGATAAGGGAATTCATGGCCGATCCGATCGGCAGCATAGAGTTGATAAACTTCATAGACTTCATGAGGGAGGAGATAGGCTACTTCAAGCCTGGAATAATCACTCCCAATTACTACATTTCGGATGAGGCTTCGTTCATTCATTTCGACAGGACAAGATTGAGAAGCATTATAATAAACGTAATACAGAACGCAATCGACAGCCAAGCCGAGAAGGATTCGTGCAAGGTCGTCATCAATGTCAGCTCGGTTCAGAACAACAGCAAGATCAAGGTGGAGATCATGGACTGGGGAACTGGAATAAAAGACAGCGACAAGGTCAGGCTTTTCAATCCTTTCTTCACCACGAAGAATGTCGGAACGGGCATCGGCCTCTCCATAAGCAAGCAATTCCTGAACGCTCGAAACGGCTCCATAGACCTCAGCAACAGGCTTGATGAGAACGGTAAGGTGGAGGGCGTGACCTGCACAATTATTTTGGATAAGGAAAAAATCAGCGGATAAATCGGATGCCGAAAATTGAAAACAAGTATCTGCGGACGATAGAGAGCATCAGCAAAAGGATAGTAAGCGGAAAGAAACTTGATTTGAAGAGGTTTCATCCGGATCTTGATAAGGAAATAGTTCGTTTCATCGACAGCTGTTCGAGTTCGATGTTTCCGCTTGTATTCGATGACGATGACTGCGGGGACAGCGAGCAAATCGATTTTCTGAGAAGAAGCTCCTTCGTGGGCAGGGTTTTTTTGAATTTGTCGAACATACTTTTCTATTTGGGCAAGTGCAGGGATGAGGCGGCGAGAATATCGGAATCGTTTCTGGAAAAATTGCCGGAGATTTTCGAAGTTCTCGAATCGGATGCGCAGGCTTGCTACGAGAAGGATCCTGCTTGCAGAAGCGTTGATGAGGCGATTTTATGCTACCCTGGATTTAGGGCGGTGATGATATTCCGCATTGCCCATGAACTATATCTAATGGGGGTGGAATACCTTCCGCGCCTTCTGACCGAATATGCTCACAGGCATACCGGCATCGACATACACCCGGGCGCCAAGATAGGCAGAAGGTTTTTCATTGACCATGGGACCGGAGTCGTAATCGGCGAAACTACCGTGATAGGCGATGATGTCGTGCTCTATCAGCATGTGACATTGGGAGCTAAGAAATTCGAGCTTCAGGAGGATGGGAATCCGGTGAAGGGCATAAAGCGTCATCCGAATATCGGGGATAATTGCGTGATATATGCCGGCGCGACTATTCTGGGTGGTTTGACTACGATCGGAAAAAACAGCGTGATAGGCGCGAACGTGTGGCTCACTCACGCTGTTCCTGAAAATTCGATAGTGAAAAAAGGCGATGCATGAAGGCCGGTTCTAAAACCTCATAGCCTGATTTCGCCTGATGCCTTTAGAGTGTCATTCAATCGTTTTCCTCCGATTCTATGATATCTATGCAATCAAGATCAGAATCCTTTTTCCTTATCTCGACTTGCTTGTTTCCGTTTCCCGCATATTTGATGAAATCGACGCTCGCCCCGCGAACGAATATCCTTTCCTTTTTCGTTCCGTCATCTGAAGTCCATGAATCGCTTCTGATTTTCCCGTGGACTCTTACCGGAGTTCCTTTCTTCAGGTAAGCAGACACCTTTTCCGCAAAAGCCTCTCCCCATATCTCGACATGTATGAAATTCGCTTTGCTTACGGTTTCGCTCTTCGAATTGACGAAGCTTTCGTTGTTGGCGAGTGTGAAACTCGTGACATAGCTCCCTTCCGCGATGTGACGCACTTCGGCATCCCTTGTGATGTTGCCCTCCACTATGGCAAAATTCAAATAAACCATGATTTCCTCCATAACATTGTGTTGTTTCTAAGACCTTTCCCCGAGAGCTTGCTCTTTTGAGCATGCATGCTGGAAAACGCCCTCTATTATTTAAAGAAGGAAAAAACCGTTTTTGTCGCGCATTGGACATATTTTCGGGAAAAGAATATGATACTTTCAGAGGTGATTCAGATGAAGAGAATAGTAATAGCGATGGTTGCGGCGCTTGTTTGCATGCTGGCGGCGTGCGGTTTGCTGCTTTTTAGGTCGCATCTGAAAACCTCATAGCTCGACTTGCCAAACGCCTTTTCGGCTGTAAAACCAGCGGAAAACGTTGTGGGATTTAGGAGTTTTAACTTATGGATTTGGATTATCTTTTATTGCTGCAGAGATTTCGTCAAAGCATCGGAGATGCCCTTCGCCCTTCATGGAAGGCGTTTCCTTATTCGCTGTCACGTATCTTATCTTGATTCCGGTATTCGTATATTGGGTGATTGGCAAGAGAAGGGGTCTTTTCACCTTGGCATCATACTTTCTTTGCGCAGGGCTTAACGCTTTGGTCAAATTGACTGCATGCGTTTACCGTCCTTGGATCCGGGATCCTCGAATAATTCCGGCAGGAGATTCCATAGAGACCGCAACCGGATATTCCTTTCCAAGCGGACACACGATTACAGCTGGAACGATTTACGGCGGCACGGCGCTAAGTTTGTGGAAGCCCGCAAGACTTTTTTCGATCTTATGCCTGATTCTCGTTTTCCTGACCGGATTCTCACGAAACTATCTTGGGGTGCATACTCCCCAAGATGTGATTGTGGGAGTTTTGGAGGCAGCTTTGGTTTTGTTCGTCGTGGAAAAACTGTTCATGCATGTTGAGAAAAAAATTGAAAGCGAGATTATCGTTCTGTCGATATTTTTCGCAATAGGCTGGCTTGGCATGGCTTATGTGACGTATAAATCTTACCCTATGGACTATATCGACGGCAAGCTTTTGGTCGATCCGATGAAGATGAAAGCAGACGGTTATACCAACTTGGGCTATCTGATAGCGTTCCCTGTCGCTAGGTTGTTTGAAAAGTCGTTCGTGAAGTTCAAACCCGCAGGACCGAACCTTAAAGGAATCGTGATGGGTGGCATTGGAACCGTATCGCTTTATCTCATGATCAAATATCTCAAGCCTTTGGTTCACTCCTCTGTCGGATACTATTTGGGCAGATTCGCCTTCAGCTTCATTCTGGTTTTCTATTGCGTTGCGCTTTACCCCATGATCATAAAGCTCGTCATGAGGGGTTTTCGAAAATGACTTTCGGAAAGAAGAGCTGTAGTGGTCGATAAATGATCGGTAAAACCAGCATTAGCAGGGAAATTGATCGATATCCTGTTGTTAGCGAATGACAATGCAAGTATCGCGACGGAACAAGTTGTGCAATGCTTCGGTTACGCTTCGATTCCCTCGGAAACGTTGATTTGCAAAACCAAACTATAGTTGCTATTTTGTCCAACAATAGTAAAATGCTATATGGAAACAACTGATGTTTATAAGATTATGAAGATGATACTATTTCTAATGTGGCGAATCGGCAAACTGCAGTAGCAACCGAACCCCGTGATACACCTCATAATGCGTTCGCCAGCCCAAGCGCTTCCTCGGCCTCAAATTCGGCCTTTGATATTGCTGCTTATCTCCTTGTCTGTCCAATTCGCCATACCCTCGCCTTTCGGGGAATACTCCCTCAGAAGATCGTTTGTGCCTCTTACCCAAGGTTGGCGGGGAAAGAGGAAAATAGAATTTCGCTCCGAGTTTCCCGCTGAGCTCCCTATTGTCTAAAAAACTCTTTGTCCATGTCTGACGTGATTGAAAAGCACGGCTCGTTCTTCAGTGCTTCCAGAATCTCCCTGTTCGATCCAAGCGGATTCTCCCTCGGATCCGCATTCCGCAGGATTGCGAGGCAATCCCCCGAATCGTCCGATGTCTGACGCAGGGATTACTGATTTTGTAAAAATTTGATACGACCGGAGCTCCGCCGGACGATTCGCGGCGGGCTTCCGCCCGCGAAGGCCCGCCGCGGAACGCGGGCCCCGCAGGGAAGGCGTAGCGAGAGCATGGGTCTGATTTTGGCGGAAGGGGGGGGCGGCTAAGGGGATGACGGATGGCGGCGCTTTAGCTACGATCTCCCTCGGATCCGCATTCCGCAGGATTGCGAGGCAATCCCCCGAATCGTCCGATGTCTGACGCAGGGATTACTGATTTTGTAAAAATTTGACATTTTTCCCGCATTTTTCTATCATTTGAAAGTTTTGTAAAAAATATTGGGCCAAACCGATCGCAATCAAGGAATAAGGTGATAAGGTGGTTCTAGAGACGGATCTTTCGAAATCTATGACTATGTCGGCTGCTTAAAAGCGCAGTTTCGACCTCTGGAATCTTTTGAATTTTTCTTGTTATGATTTGTTTTGTCCCGTTAATAGGGAGGAAAATGAATGGCAAAAGAAAAGTTTGTCAGAACTAAACCGCATGTCAATGTCGGAACAATCGGTCATATCGACCATGGTAAGACCACACTTACGGCTGCAATTACGATGTATTGCGGAAAGAAGTATGGCGATAAGGTCTTGAAGTATGACGATATCGATAACGCACCTGAGGAGAAGACGAGGGGTATTACGATAAACACCAGGCACGTTGAGTATCAGTCCGATAAGAGGCATTATGCTCACGTTGACTGCCCGGGACATGCTGACTACATCAAGAACATGATTACCGGTGCCGCCCAGATGGATGGAGCAATCCTCGTGGTTGCCGCTACCGACGGTGCTATGGCGCAGACGAAGGAGCACATTCTTCTTGCAAGGCAGGTAGGCGTTCCTGCGATCCTCGTTTTCATCAACAAGTGCGACCAGGTTCCCGATGCAGAGCTTATAGACCTCGTCGAGATGGAAATCAGGGAGCTTCTTACGAAGAACGGCTATGACGGCGATAACTGCCCTGTCATCAAGGGTTCTGCCTATCTTGCTATGAGCGAAGGCGATAATCCCGAGAATACGAAGTGCATAGAAGAGCTTCTTCAGGCTATGGATTCGTATATACCTGAGCCTGTGAGAGATACTGACAAGCCCTTCCTTATGCCGATTGAGGACGTCTTTACGATTTCCGGACGCGGAACCGTTGTTACCGGTAGGGTTGAGAAGGGTGTCATCCACGTCAACGATCCTGTCCAGATTGTCGGAATCAAGCCGACCAAGGATACGGTCTGCACTGGTGTCGAGATGTTCCAGAAGACCCTTGACGAAGGTCAGGCGGGAGATAACATCGGCGTGCTTCTCAGAGGCGTTGACAAAAAGGAAGTCATGAGAGGTCAGGTCCTTGCGAAGCCGAAGTCGATTTCTCCGCATACCGTATTTGAAGGCGCTTTGTATGTTCTTTCAAAGGACGAGGGCGGAAGGCACTCGCCGTTTGTTGTCGGTTATAGGCCTCAGTTCTATTTCAGGACGACCGATATCACCGGTGCTGTCGAAGAGATCGTTGGCGGCGCTGAAATGGTCATGCCTGGTGATAACACCACCATCAAAGTCAAGCTTATTCACCCGATTGCTATGGAGCAGGGGGTCAGGTTCGCTATAAGAGAGGGCGGAAAGACCGTTGCTTCAGGGCAGGTCACAAAGATAATCGAGTAATTCGCACGGCGAAATTATTGATGAAAATTGGAAGGCCGACGGCCTTCCAATTTTATTGTTTTCGGGAGGATTGTTTGAGTAATGGCAAAAGAAGATAGGATACGGGTTGATCTTAGAGGATACGATGTTGAATTAGTCGAGAAGTCCTGCAAGGTAATAGTCGATACCGTCGTCAGCAATGGAGGAAAGGTCGCAGGTCCGATTCCACTTCCTACACACATTAAGAAATGGACAGTTCTTCGTTCGCCCCACGTAAACAAAAAGTCTAGGGAACAGTTCGAAATGAGGACTCATAAGAGGCTTATCGACATCTACGGAATCAATGACAAGATCAGAGATGAGTTGATGAAGATCGAACTCTCTGACGGTGTTGAAGTGGAGATGAAGGGTTAAGGAGACATTGATGTTAGGGTTAATCGGAAAAAAAGTCGGCATGACGCAAGTTTTTGATGCCAATGGTAAATTAATCCCTGTCACTGCTATAAAAATAGAGGACAATGTAGTCGTTTCCAAGATGACCAAGGAAAAGAACGGATATGATTCCGTGCTTTTGGGAACTGTGGATATGAACGAGAAAAGGGCCACGAAGCCTTATATCGGTCAATTTGCCGCTGCAGGCTGCAAGGTGAAGAAGGAATTGAAGGAATTCAGGGATTTCGACAAGGATGTCAACATAGGCGATTCTCTGAACCTTAGCATTCTCGAGGAAGTGATGTTCGTGGATGTCACGGGAATTTCCAAGGGAAAGGGATTCCAAGGCGGAATGAAGAGATGGGGCTTTGGAGGCGGAAGAGCGACGCATGGCTCCAAGTTCCATAGGGATTTGGGAGGCACGGCGATGTCATCGACGCCTGCTAGGACGTTCAAGGGCCAGCATATGGCCGGACACATGGGCGACTGCAAAGTCACGGTTCAGAATCTCAGGATCGTGAAGAGCGATGCGGGCGAGGGTTTGCTTTTGGTGAAGGGTGCTGTTCCTGGTTGCAACGGAAGCACTTTGATAGTCAGGAAGGCTGTCAAGAAATAGAGGGCTGTTTCATGGATTTGAAGGTTTATAATATTAAAGGCGAAGAGACGGGCAGCATTTCTCTGAATGACGAGGTCTTCGCGGACGAAATCTCCACGGGCTGCATTTATTATGCCGTAAATAACGAGCTTGCAAATAGAAGGGTCGGAACGGCATGCACGAAGACCAGAGCGGAAGTGAACTATTCCAATGTGAAGCCTTTCAAGCAGAAGGGAACCGGTAATGCGAGACAGGGAGATAAGAAGTCTCCTGTCAGAGTTGGCGGTGGTACGATTTTCGGACCGAGGCCGCGCGACTATTCCTATTCCCTGCCTAAGAAAATGAAGCGCAAGGCATACAGGTCGCTTCTTAGTCTGGCGGTCAAGGAGGAGAGACTCAAGGTTGTCGAGGATTTCACGACTTCTGGAAAGACCAAGGAAGTGCAGAAGATAGTCGATGTGTTTTCAAAATATCCGGACAGGACGGTTCTCATTTTGAAGAACGACGATGAGCTTGTCAGGAGATCTGCGAGGAACATACCGAATGTCAGGGTTCTTGCGTATGATAAGCTTTCCGCCAAGGAGCTGTTTTACGGAAAGAAGATCCTGGTCATGCAGACGGCAGCGGTGAATTTGGGAAATTTCTATAGCGGAAAAGAGGTTCAGGAATGAATGCAAATCAGATAATTATCGCTCCTATTCTCAGCGAGAAGTCCAATACGATCAGAGAACAGGATGTGAAGAAATACACTTTCAAAGTGTCTGCTTCTGCGAATAAGCACGAGATAATGGATGCTGTTGAGGAGCTTTTCAATGTCAAGCCTGTTTCCTGCAATACGATGTTTGTCAAAGGCAAGCCGAAGAATTCCAGGACAAGAAACAGGACCGAAGGCAAAAGAAGCTCATGGAAAAAAGCTATAGTCACAATGAAGAAGGGAGACAAGATCACTGCCTTAGAGGTGTTGTGATAAGGGGAGTTGGTATTTTATGGCGATAAAAAGATATAAGCCGATGACGCCTGGTCTGAGGACGCGAACCGTTCTTGTCCGCAGCGACATCACGGCCGACAAGCCTGAGAAATCGTTGGTAAAGCATCTCAAAAAGCATGCCGGACGCGGTCAAGGTGGCAGAATCTCTGTCAGAAGGCGCGGAGGCGGTGCCAAGAGGGCATATAGGATCATTGATTTCAAACGCGACAAGATAGGAGTGCCTGGTGTTGTCAAAACCATCGAGTACGATCCGAACAGGACCGCTAATATTGCTTTGATAGCTTATCTCGATGGCGAGAAGAGATATATCATTGCTCCGAAGGGCCTGACGGTTGGCAATAGGATTCAGGCCGGTAGCGGTTCTCCGCTGACGGTGGGCAATTCCTTGCCGTTGAAGGACATACCTCTTGGCGTTCAGGTGCATAATGTGGAGCTTACATACGGCAGGGGCGGACAGCTTGTTCGTTCTGCAGGGCTTAGCGCCACGATTGTGGCGAAAGAGGGAAAGTATGTGACGCTGAGGCTTCCGTCGGGCGAAATGAGAATGGTCTATAACCTTTGTTCCGCTACTATCGGAACGATTGGCAATGAAGACTCGATGATAGTTTCGCTGGGTAAGGCCGGTGCTTCGAGGCATCTTGGCAGGAGACCCAAGGTCAGAGGCGTAGTCATGAACCCTGTTGACCATCCGCATGGCGGTGGTGAGGGAAAGACCGCAGCAGGTCGTCATCCTGTTACGCCTTGGGGCAAGCCGACTAAGGGTGCTAAGACGAGAGACAAGAAGAAGCCGTCTTCCGCGTTCATCGTGAAGAGAAGAAAATAGCGCAAGGGGTTGTTTAATATGGGTAGATCGATTAAGAAAGGACCGTTTGTGGATAAGAACCTCTACAAGAAGATAATGGCGTCAAACGAGAAGAACGATAAATCCGTTATCAAGACGTATTCGAGGGATTCCATGATTATTCCCGATATGATAGGGAAGACCATTAGCGTTTACAATGGTAAGACATGGGTTCCGGTTTACATCACCGAAGGACTTGTGGAGCACAAGCTTGGCGAATTTGCGCCGACTAGGGTTTTCAGGGGACATTCTTCAGATAAGGGTGCGACTAGAAAATAGGGGTAAGCGATGAATTACAGTGCAAAAGCGAAATTTTTGATGATGTCGCCCAGCAAGATAAGGCCGGTGGCCAATCTGATTAGGAACAAGGACTATTCCGAAGCGATGTCGATACTTTCCGTCATGCCTCAGAAAGGCGGAAAGCTTATAAGGAAGGTCTTGCGTTCTGCTGGTGAGAACGCCAAGAACCTGAACAGAAATCTGACGGATGATATGCTTTACGTATCCGAAATCAAGATCGATGAGGGTCCGCGTCTTAAGAGAGTCTGGCCGAGGTCGCATGGAAGGAGGGACATCCTGTTGAAGAGAATGAGCCATATAAGCGTTTCAGTAAGTGAGAAGGTGGGCTAGAGATGGGTCAGAAAGTTAATCCTATAGGTTTTCGTTTGGGATTCAATAAGTCGTGGGATTCCAGGTGGTATGTTAAGCCCGCAAAATATGTGGATACTCTTTTGGAGGATTTGAAGATCAAGGAGGAGCTTCGCAAGATGCCGGAAGTCGCATCTTCGGACGTTTCGAAAATCGAGATATTCAGAAACCCTCAAAGGCTACGCGTTCTTATCCACACTTCGAAGCCGGGAAGCCTTATCGGCAAGGGCGGATCGAATATAGAGAAGCTCAATGCCAAGGTCGCCTCGCTTACGAAGACCAAGGCGATTGTCAAGGTCGAGGAAATACACAAGCCTAATCTGGACGCCAATCTTCTTGCGAACAGCATTGCCCGTCAGCTCGTGAACAGGGGCAGCTACAAGAGGATATTGAAGAAGTCCGTTGCGGATGCGGTTCGCGATGGCGCGATGGGAATAAAGATCAGGGTTTCCGGAAGGCTTAACGGTGTCGAAATCGCAAGAAGCGATAGCATAAAGGAGGGCAGGGTTCCTCTGCATACTCTTAGGAGCAAGATCGATTACGGTTTTGCTGTCGCAAACACCAGCTACGGATCGATAGGCGTTAAGGTATGGTTGTACCTTGGCGAAAGCAATGATTCCCAGAAGAAAGTCAGATCCGACGCCGGAGAAGTGATCAGGAAGAAGAGAGAAGGAAGGGTTACAGAAAATGCTTAGTCCGAAAAGAGTCAAACACAGGAAAGTTCAGCGCGGAAAGAGGGACGGCGTTGCTCATAAGGGCAATTTCGTCGCTTTCGGCGAATACGGTCTTCTCGCTCTTGAGCCGTTGTGGATCACGAATCGTCAGATCGAGGCTGCTCGTGTTGCCATGACGAGGCATGTCAAAAGAGGCGGAAAGGTTTGGATCAGGATATTCCCGCAGCTTCCATATACCAAAAAGCCTGCGGAAACGAGGCAGGGAAACGGTAAGGGCGCTCCTGAGGGATGGGTTGCGGTCGTGAAGAAAGGCGCGATATTGTTCGAAATGGCTGGAGTCGAGAGAAACATGGCGTATGAGGCTTTGACCTTGGCTGCGAGCAAGCTTCCCATTAAGACCAAGTTCGTTGAAAGAAACATGATGGAGTAAGGTATGAAGGATTCTTTTGATAAGTTGACGCTCGAAGAGCTGGAAAGCAAGAAGAGGGAGTTGGAGAAAGAGAACTTCAATCTCAGAGTGAACAGGGTCTATGGCCATTTGGACAATCCTCTGGCTTTGAGGAACACTCGAAGGAAGATAGCAAGAATCAATACGAGGATTTCCGAAATCAAGCTCGGGATTCATCAGGATAAATGAGGATCGGTATGGTAGGCAGCAGGAAGAAGACATTTGTAGGTCAGGTTACTTCTGATAAGATGGATAAGACGATTGTCGTCAGCGTTGTCGGCAAGAAGCTGAATCCTCTATATAGGAAATACGTCAAATACGTGAAGAAGTTTAAGGCTCATGACGCTCAGAATAGCGCGCATATCGGCGACAAGGTTCGAATCGAAGAATGCAGGCATTACAGCAAGGATAAGTGCTGGATGCTTCGCGAGATTGTCGAAAAAGCTAAATAATAGGAGAATGGCATTATGATTCAGATGCAATCACGCTTGAATGTGGCTGATAACACGGGCGCCAAGGTTGTTCAATGCATAAAGGTGCTCGGAGGTTCTCACCGCTATATTGCCGGCGTAGGCGATATCATCGTCGTTGCGGCAAAGGATGTGATTCCGAACGGCGGCATCAAGAAGGGGGATGTCCTCAAGGCTGTCATAGTGAGGACCAAGAAGGAGTATAGGAGGCCGGATGGCACATACATCAGATTCGATGATAATGCATGTGTTATAATTGATGCTAACAATAATCCGCGCGGAAAGAGAATTTTTGGACCGGTTGCGCGTGAATTGCGTGACAATTTTATGAAAATAGTGTCGTTGGCGCCTGAGGTGCTTTGAGCGGGGGAAGACTATGTATATAAAGAGAAATGACATGGTTGTCGTTCTTAGCGGCAAGGACAAGGGCAAGAAAGGCAAGGTCCTTGATGTGAATAGGAAGGCTGGAACGGTGATCGTCGAAGGCGTTAATATCGTAACGAAGCATGTGAAAAAGCGCACGCAGGAGGAAGAGAGCAGGATCGTCAAGGTCGAGGCTCCCCTTTACGTCTGCAAGGTTGCCCTCATCGCAAGCGATGGAAAGCCTACGAGAATCGGATTCAGGATGGAAGGCGATAAGAAGGTCCGCTATTCCAAGAGGACGAAAGAGGTGCTGTGATGGCTGATGAGAAGGATATGGGCATTGACGAGAACGCACTCGCTGCACAAGCCTCTAGCGAAGCAGAAGAGCAGATTGCCGAAGAGCTCAACAAGAAGAAGAAAAGCGTCGAATCATCTTTGAGGAAGACGCTGGGCGAGGCCGGTATTGCCGCGAATTTTCAGGAAAAGGAAGAAAGCGTCGTAGTTGAGATTCCGATTTCAATCGATCAGGATAAGGAAGAGCTTGTTTCGAAGTTGCTTGCCGAGAAGATGGAGCAAGCTAGGAAAGAAGCCGAAGCCGAGGCTGAGAGAAGAGCTGCGGAGGAAATTGCACGCAGGCAAAAGGAGCTCGAGGAAGAGGCGATGAGGCGTGCCGAAGAGAAAGCCAGGCAGGAAGCTGAGGAGAAAGCGCGTCAGGAAATGGAAAGACGCAGGGCTGCCGAAGAGGCCGCTCGCAAGGCCGCCGAAGAGGAGGCCGCTAGAAAAGCTGCCGAAGAGGCTGCTCGCAAGGCCGCTGAGGAAGAGGCCGCTAGGAAGCGTGCTGAAGCCGATAGGTTAGCTGCCGAAGAGGCTGCTCGCAAGGCCGCTGAGGAAGAGGCCGCTAGGAAGCGT
>CAMOXM010000002.1:0-34679 GCA_946629155.1 uncultured Spirochaetaceae bacterium
GCAACGGAACCGATGGAAGCCACTCCTGCGCTCTCATTATATGAGTAATGCCCATGAGATGATCGTCTATGACGTTCGCCAGATGATATGTGGGAAAACCATCGCTTTTCAGGATTATCGGATCCGGCGTGATGTCCTTGTTCTTGCGCGTTATCTTGCCTAGAATCTCGTCTTGAAACGATGTGGAGCCCTCAGTGGGAATTCTGAGCCTGATGACATGCGCCTCGCCTCTCGACAGCCTTTCCTTAACTTCCTCAGCGCTCAAATGGCTGCATTTGCGATCGTAGCCCTGCGTGCTGCTTTTGGATTTCTCCTGCTCCTTCTTGAGTTCTTCAAGACGCTCGGAAGCGCAAAAGCAATAATAGGCCTTGCCGTCCTCCACAAGCTTTTCAGCATATTCGCGATACAAAGACACCCTTTCGCTTTGGATATACGGCCCGCAAGGACCTCCGAATCCCGGACCTTCATCCGGAACTATGCCTAAGAAGGACAGCGCATCGAAAATATCCTTTTGATAGTCTTCAGCGAATCTCTCCCTATCCGTGTCCTCTACCCGAAGAATGAATTTCCCGCCGTTCGATTTGGCGAAGAAGTAATTGTAAAGAGCAGTCCGAACGCCGCCTATATGCTGATACCCCGTCGGAGACGGAGCATATCTGACCCTAACAACATCGCCCATTCGATCAGTCTATAGTCTTCTGATTGTATGCCACATCGCCTTCGCCGCAATAGTCCGCAAGCTCAACCAGGAAGCTGGGCGAGCCGATGGGGTAGCCTACCGTGAAATTTATATCCTGCAAATCGCCCGTGGCTATATTGTCCTTCAAGAATTCCCTCTCGTTCGCGCTCTCGGTACCCTTGTATTTGAAAAGCTTGAGATGGAATTCCGTTCCGGCATGGAGAAGCCAATCGCGCGTGAACTCGAAACTCGGAAACTCCTTGCGGATTATGGCAAGCAAATCGCTTTCGGACGAATTCTTCTGAGGCAATGCAAGATGCATGGCGAAATACAGGAAAATCGACGGCTTCGCATAAGCGACCTTCACTTTCCTTCGTCTCGCTTCGGCCAATGAGGCCTCCAAATCGAACCCCTCCTGCTTGTCGTAATCGCTCAGCGATGCTACGGCCCAGACCCTATCGTATCTGTTTTTCAGCTTGACGGACTGGGCGCGTCGGACAAGCTCGTCAAGCGTTTCCGCCTCAACCTGGCGGACGATCATGTTCCTGTATCTCAGGTCCTTCTTCATCTGTTCGAAAAACAGCGCCTCGGCAGGAGATTTGGTCACAACACAAAAAGCCTTCATAGGATTCTTAACGTTTCTCTTTCTCATCTTCCCATCTCCTTATTTGTCAAACTTATATTCGCTCACCAAAGGAAGCGCTCCGAACGCGCCGTTCAGATAATCATTCGGCGTATTAAGCCTCTTAAGCGAATACCTGTAGTCCGCAAGACTGTAATAGCGCGTCGTCCCCTCCGACGTCTTCTCGGCGAAATATATGCCGTCTCTTCTAAGAAGCCCGTCTTTCAAAAGCGATGGATTGCAATCCACGACAACGAGCTGACTCCTATTAGTCCTCGAACATTCCTCGAAAAGCCTTGCCGCATGCTGGACCACTATCGGATGAAGCATCATGCCGAAATCGTCGAACACCATGGTCTTGTTCTTCGTGTAGGATTCGAAAATCGACACGCCTATGGTGGCAAGACGCCTGAGACTGAACGACTCGCCCGTGAAATATTGCCCGTATTTGTTGTTGACATTAGTATGTATGAAAAGCGGATGACCATCCCTGACGCTTATCTCCTTTATATCCGTGATGTCGCACGCCCAAAGGAAATCGACAAGCTTCGCACCCCAATCGGGATGCTCCGTCAGCATTTTCGCCAAGTAGTTCTCGCTTCCGGTGGCAAAGCCTATGGGCTTTATATCAAGGACATCCGAAAACCATGAATAAACATCGGCGAAGAAATCCAAACCCAATTTGGCAGCACGCTGCAAAACGGTCTTCCTTTCGGAAAGCCCTCTCGTCAGCTCCCTTCTTTCTTCGCCCTCATACGCCTTGCCGAACGAACATCTGTATCTGCCGCTTTCAGCCCTGTATTTGCGCGAATAGATCATCTTCTTCATGCCATCTATCGTCCTATACAGCGTCTCGGAATAGATGCGCTCATGGTTGGCGACGATCCTATATCTGATTATCTCGTTCTTCTCGGTGACGAAATCAGCACTCATTATCGACGGCATGCTCCTCGTTTCGCCATAAGCAAACGAACCGCCCTGCAGGAGCAGCAGAGGATTGCGATCCTCATCTTCTGAAACCACGATAGCCTTAATGGCTTCAAGCGCCCTGACCATAGTGCTCTTGCCAGCGCCGTTAGGACCTATTATAGCCATAGTTTTTATAAGCTTGCACCTTTCATTTATCTCAACAAGCCTGTCATCGTCAAGCCGGACATCATTCACGCAATCAAAGGAAACGCTTTCCTTTTCCTTCACCGATCTGAAATTCTTACAGCTAACAGAGATCAACACTATCGCACCCCCAACCCCTTAAAGCGCTTGGATAAAGCATGCAGAGGTTTTCTGCTGCAGCATCCGACAAGGGCGCAAACGCTCACGGCAAGACTTTTGGCCCTAGTTGCGCCGCAACTGACGATTATTATAACTATCAAGAGCGAAATGTCAATCTTTACCCCCCTCCTGCATCCTGATCGGTAGTCGCCACAATACTCGTATCGAACACGCAACGGCATTTAGTAGAAGATATTATGGTTTTTTTCGAGGTCCTTGAGAATTGATTCGAGATTCTCTAAGATGATGCGAAGCGATTCCGAATCAGGATGCCCGTCGAGGATATCGGTAATACTTTGTGTATTTCCGATTTCCGAGATGGGTATGATGGTTCGGAAAGTCAAGCCAGCGCGAAGAAAAGAATTTCAGGGCAGCCTCCGCCTCTTATTCGCTAAGCTGATAAATCAGGAAAAGATGCGGCTCGGTGGCTATGCCATCTCTTGCGATAACCGAGTTCACTGTCCAGACATCGAATGCGGAGGCATTCACGTTGTTTTGATTATCCACCGCCTTCACCAGCTTATCGGCCCGTCCGGACAAATCCGATGCGGCGTCAAACACGTATTGCCATGAAAACGGCTGGCCATCGGTGTAATAGTAATGATTGCCATCGACGGAATCCGCAGGAGGGAGATCGGTGTTACCGTATTGCTTGTTGTGCTCAGTAGACTTGGGAGCGTATAAAAGTTCAGGGCGAACGACAAGCTTGGAGTATTGGTTTGCGTTCACCGTAATCGGAGATTCATTCGGCAGGGAAATGTCGAATTTGCGGTTATCGCTGAATTCGGAGCGAATATATCCCGAAAGCGCCTTTCTGCTTTCGTCGTCCACCAATACATCGTAATCAACGCGAATCGAACCGGCATCGAAAGCATTCAGCCTTCCTTGCTCGAAACACAATCCTTGAACCTTCATCAAAATGGAGTATTTCGTTTTTTTCCACTCATAGCCTACGCACATATTCTGCGACGCGACATCTCCGCTCAAACTTCTCACGATTTCGCCTAAGTTGGCAGGCTCAGATGCAACATCCGCATCATACCAATCGCCTGACGCCCCTTCGGGAATCCCATACAGATGAGCAGAATAATCGGCGAACCTTATTTTCCCGCCATCCATGGATTTTTTCGCACCGACCGCATCGCGTATTCGCGCTTCCAAAAGCGAAACGTCCAATTCGTCGCCCTGCTCGAACTCCACTGCGATTTCCTCGACATTAGGAACGCCTCCGTATTCGACGCCTTCGAAATCAAGGCATTTTATGTTGAACGTCAATTTGGTTTTCGCTGACTTGACGTAATAGGCATAGACTTCGACATCCTCGAAAAAAAGCTCGTGCTCCAAATCAGTGATTTGAGATTGCATCAGGCTCTCATCCGGCATCGCATCCGGTTTCACATAATCCTTGTCCGGCTTGAACGAAGCGTATTTCGGCTGAACTGAAAAATATTTGATGACCGCATATCCGTCAAGATCGAAGCTCTTGCGTATGCCGTGCGCCAGATCGCCCTCAAGGGTATGCCCCCTAAGCACCCTATACGAGTTTTGAACAATCCTATAGGCAACCTCATCGCTGCTTGAATCCTCGTCCTTCACCAGATGATTTACTATGAACTTGACATAAGGGTCGTATTCGGCATCATTTCTGCACGAGAAAACACAAAACAGAAGCATTATGGCGCAAACGGCCAGACAAATCCTTTTCATCAAACCTCCGACAAAAGCAGGCAGCACAAGAAAAACGCCCGAATCAGGAATCAAACCACACAAATCGCAACGCTATGATTATAATACAAACCAGCCAAATATCAAAGTCTTTCGAGCAAGCATGCGGTTTCAATATGCCTGGTGGCCGGAGCCATGTCGAACAGCTGAGCCTCTGAAACGCGATAGCCGCAATCCGCAAAACGCCTTATGTCCCTTATGGACTTGTCGATAGCGCATGAAACATAGACGATTCTCGCAGGCTTCAATCGGCTGACAACTTCAAAAGCCTTATCGGTCATGCCAGCCCTCGGAGGGTCTATGACGGCAAAACCAGGATTCGAATTCCTCAAAAGGTAGCCGGCATCCTCCGCTTTGACATTGTGATAGGCAGCGGATTTCAAATTTTTCCTGGCATAGCGAAGACATTTTGGATTCTCCTCTACGGCCACCACAGTCCTGCCCTTGCATTCCAGCGCTTTCGAAAAAAAGCCCACGCCGGCATAGATATCCAGAACATGCGCGGCATCGCCCGCGCTTCTCACCACAAACTCCAAGAGCGCCGCGGCGCTTTCCGCGTTCGATTGAAAAAACACATCATTTCCGACATGATACCTGAAGCCGGCGACGTCAATCGCATCGGACGCCAGAAAATCGTCCGACACGACTTTACCGCTTTCAGGCAAGTCCGCCAGAATCGCATTCAACGCAGGATCGAGAAGAGGACAGCATCCTATGTTCACCACATCGTGACTCGCCTTTTGGAAGAAGCCCTTCGCTTTGCCGTTCCTGCAAAACGCAGCCCTTATCCTTGACCTCTCCCTATCCGGAAAAACGGGCGGCAGGAAGCGAACTTCCGGAAATTCCGCGAAAAAACCTCTGAACGCCTTTTCCTTTTCCTCGCATTCCCGCTTGCGCGTCATATAAAGAAGGTCGCATCCTCCGCATATCCCGAAATGAGGGCATATAGGTTCTACCCTATCGGATGACGCTTCCAGGATGCGATCGATTTCGGCTTTGCAAAAATCCTTTTTGCTTTCGGTTATGACAACTTCGACCTTTTCGCCATCGAGAGAACCGTCGTAAAGCACTGCCTTGCCGTTCGAATCGTGCGATAGCGATACGAAAAACGGTATGAGCTTTTCAGTCCTTAGAATCATTCGATGCGAGCGGGCATATCGGGCATATTCAAAATCTGAGGTTTTTAGAAGCGCCCATCAATAGTTTTCGGCGGATATCTCGAAATACGCCTGCGGATGGGCGCACACAGGACAGATTTCCGGAGCTTTGGTTCCGACCACTATATGACCGCAATTGCGGCATTCCCAGATCTTAACATCGCTCCTCTTGAAAACCTCGTCGTTCTCAAGATTCTTCATCAGCTTTCTGTAACGCTCCTCATGCCTCTTCTCGATGGCGGCGACCAATCTGAACTTAGCGGCAAGCTCCTTGAATCCTTCCTCTTCGGCCGTTTTCGCAAAACCCTCGTACATGTCCGTCCACTCGAAATTCTCTCCTTGCGCAGCGGCTTCCAAATTGGCTTTGGTATTTCCGATGCCTTCGAGTTCCTTGAACCACATCTTCGCATGCTCTTTCTCGTTGTCGGCGGTTTTCAAAAAGATATTGGAAATCTGTTCAAGACCCTCTTTTTTCGCCACCGATGCGAAATACGTGTATTTGTTGCGCGCCTGGCTCTCGCCGGCGAAAGCCGCTTGCAAATTCTTTTCAGTCTGCGTTCCCTTGTATTTGCTCATAAGAACACCTCCGATGTTATGCTAACCGATTTCATCTATTTTTGCAAAAAACCATTTAAACACATTATAATAAACATTGCGTTTCGGGCGGTTGCGCACATGCGGGCTTTTAAGAACTGCTCGCCTTGCTGATGCAAGGTATACGAAAAAGCCCTTCACAAGGAGAAGCAAATGAGCATTATTGATTCGATAGTCGCAAGGGAAATACTTGATTCCCGAGGCAATCCGACCGTTGAAGCGGACGTCTATCTCGCAGATGGGTCGTTCGGAAGGGCCGCAGTTCCCTCCGGAGCATCCACGGGCGTTCACGAAGCCTGCGAGCTCAGGGACGGAGACAAGAAGAGATTCGGCGGAAAAGGCGTCACGAAAGCAGTCGAGAACGTGAACAAGATCATCGCCGAAGAGCTGGAAGGCATGGATGCGCTCGATCAGATCGCAATAGACAGGGCCATGATAGCCCTTGATGGAACGCCGAACAAATCCAAACTCGGCGCAAACGCCATTCTTGCCGTATCCATGGCAGTCGCCAGAGCAGCGGCCGATCACCTCGGAATCCCGCTCTACAAATATTTGGGCGCATATCATCACAATGTCCTGCCCGTTCCGATGGCGAACATCCTGAACGGAGGAGCCCATTCCGACAACAAAGTCGATTTCCAGGAATTCATGATCATGCCCGTAGGCGCATCTTCGATGAAGGAAGCGGTCAGAATGGTCGCTGAGGTTTTCCATGCGCTCAAGGACGTCCTCAAGAAGAAGGGATACAATACGGGCGTCGGCGATGAAGGCGGATTCGCACCCGACCTGCAAAGCAACGAAGAAGCCGTAGAGGTCATTCTCGAGGCCATAAAGAAAGCAGGCTACAAAACAGGATTGGACAAGGACTTCATGATAGCCCTCGACCCCGCTTCGTCGGAGCTGTATGACGAAAAGACCAAGAAATACAAGCTCAAATGGACGACCGGCGAGGAAAAGACAAGCGAGGAGATGGTGAAGCTTTGGGCTGATTGGTGCAAGAAATATCCGATAATATCCATCGAGGACGGCATGGCCGAGGACGATTGGGAGGGCTGGAAGATGCTCACCGATGAAATCGGCGACAAAGTCCAGCTTGTCGGTGACGATCTTTTCGTCACGAACACCGAAAGGCTCAAGATGGGAATAGAGAAGAAAACGGCTAATTCGATTCTGATCAAGGTGAATCAGATCGGCACGATCACGGAAACCTTCGAAGCCATAGATATGGCCAAGAGAAACGGATACACTGCCGTCGTTTCGCACAGATCAGGAGAGACCGAAGACACGTTCATCGCGGATTTGGTGGTTGCGCTTGAAACGGGAGAGATCAAAACCGGTTCGATGAGCCGCAGCGACAGGGTCGCGAAATACAATCAGCTCATCAGAATCGAAGAGGAGCTTGGAGAGCAGGCGCATTATATGGGGAAGGAGGCTTTCTCCCACCTCGGAAAATAATGCTCGGTCTTCGGGCGATAAACCCGTTGCGCGCCTCTGATTTCAAAATACAAGTCGGCTCTTAGAGCTCTCAAAAGAATTGCTTCGCCTGGGCTAAACTCAGGCGAGGCTTTTTTTTCATAGGAATTTTTTCAGGAGTTTTTTCAAAATCGGGTTAGGGCACTTCTAAAAACCACAAGCATCTTCGAACAGCAGGTTTACAGAAGCGCCATTTAAAGACAACATCGCATCGCAGCAATCAGCCTTGCAAAATGTCCAGAAGTCCTTCTATCTTGTCGAGAACCTCATTGAAACGGCTGAGTATCGCATCGAAGCAGCTGCTATCTTCGAGATTAGCGCCCGCTTTTTTGAGATTTTCAAGCGGGAAGAGGCTGCCGCCGCGCTTCAGAAAATCGAGATATTCGTTTCTGTCCTTCTCTCCGCCCTCGATGACTTTCTTGGAGAGCAGGCATGCTGCGGTTATTCCAGTTGCGTATTTATAGACATAGAACGGCCTGTAGAAATGCGGAATGCGCAAGGCCTCGAGGGAAGCCTTCTGCATCAAAATCCCGACCTTGCTGCCGAAATACTGCCTGAGAAGCTTTCCATACGTTTTGGTTATGACATCAAGGGTGACCGGCTTTCCGCTTTCGGCGATGCCATAGATTTTCTGCTCGAATTCGGCGAACATGGTCTGCCTGAAAAACGTAGCGACTATGTCATCCGCCTCGTTTGCCAGCAGATAAAGCCTCTCCTCGTCCGAAGAGGCGTTGTCATAAAGATAGCGCGACAAAAGCCTTTCGTTGAAAGTGCTAGCGACTTCAGCCTCGAAAATGCTGTAGCCATAGCATGAAAACGGATTGTTTCTGACGCTGTAATACGAATGCATTGAATGTCCGCCCTCATGGGCCAAAGTGAAAATGTCGCGATACGAATCGTCCTTATAGTTCATCATTATATAAGGAAGGGTCTTGTATCCGCCATTCGAATACGCGCCTGAAGCCTTGCCCTCGTTTTCATAACGATCGACCCATCTGCCAACGGTTATACCCTTGTAAATCGTGTCCTGATACTCCTTTCCGAGCGGAGATAGCGCTTCGAACACTATCTTGCAGGCGTCTTCGTATTTCGTCGTTTTCTTGAAATCGACGGTTATAGGCGCATAGGCATCGTAATGATTCAGTCTGGAAAGACCAAGGGCTTTTCTTTTGATCTCGTAGAATCTGTGGAGGCTGTCGAAGCCTTTGTGGGCAGCCTGAATCAGATTGAGATACACTTCCCTCGAAACATCATCGGCATACAGGCTTCTGTCCAGTACCGATTTGTAGCCGCGCGCCTTGGATGAAAAAACATTCTGCCTTATGCTGCCTTCATAAAGCCTGGCTATGAGATGCTTGTATTCGTCATATCTCTTGTAGTACTTCAAATATGCGTCCCTTCTCACCTTCTGATCGGGCGAATGAAGGAAAACGCTGAAGGTCGAATTGGTCAGCTCCTGGCCCGAAACGCTCTGAAACTTGAAATCCACATCCGTAAGGTCATCGAAACTTTGGGAAAACATTCCGCCTACGGGAGATTGCAAGGACATGATTCTTTCCTCGGCTTTCGACAAGACATGCTTCTTCTCCCTCAAAAGCCTCGACAAGCTGACTTTATACGATGCGAACCTCTCGTCTTCGATAAACTCCTTGAGTTTGCCCTCGCCCAATTCCATCAATTCGGGGGTCGCAAATGAAAGCATTTCGGAAACCTGCACGGAAAAATTCACGTATTTCGCATAAAGAAGCTGATTTTCCTGATCGGAACCGTCCTCGCTCACCTTCATATAAGCATAGCCGCCGAGTTTCTCGAGAATGATCCCAAGCCTGTCCTCCATCCCCATGAACTCCAAGACGGCATTGGCATCGGCAAGCTTGCCTTCCATGTATTTCATCTGTCGCGCTATCCCATCCGCCTCAACAATAGCAGCATCGAACTCGCTGACATCCGTGAAAATATCATCCAATTTCCATGTATCTTCTATTTTCTGTTCTTTACGCTTGATCATAATCCAAATTATAATTTAAGGCAAAGGCTTTTTCAAGGGCGCTTCTAAAAACCTGCCGCCTAGAGAGAATCGCGAATTTGCGAAGTGAAAAAACTATGTCTCAGCGGAGCATCCGAAGAAAAAATCGCAAAGCTTCCTTATGCAAACGCTCATGTCTTTACTGGAAAACTCGCATTTCCTTCCGGAAACGCTTGCCTTGACATCCGCCTTGCCGTCGTCATACAGATCCAATGAGAAAGCATTGCCGTCGCAATCATAGTTGCTGCGGACAAAGGCATCGGTAACGAAAACGCCTTTGCATTTCATGTCCTTGAGCAACTTCTCGATTTTCGACTTATCGATAGTCTTATCCTCGAAGAGAGCTTTGAATGAGCTGAGATATTTTATTTTGAACAAACTGCATTTGTAATCCGAAGAATCCCTATAGCCTTCCCTCTTTTCGATTCCTTCGTCAACTAACGAACCGACCTCATCCACCGCTGCGCCCATGTTGGTTCCACGATATTTGCTGATTCCGTTCAACGTTACGGCGCATTCGTTATCGAGATACTCGTCCAAGGCGCTTGCATGAACTTCGAATCTGACGGCAAAATCCTCGAATACCTTGAATACTACGCTGAAAACTATTTCAAAAGCGCCTCTGAAAACCTGCCGCTCGATGCTTTTAAGAACAATCACCCTGTTTTCGCGGCATTTCCTTTCCAAATCAGCTACTTTCAGCACATCATCACCGCTCAATCCGAACGGCTTAAGCGCGCTTGAAACGCTGTCGTCGTCAGAATCCGAAGCGCTATCGAGAAATTTTTCAAACAATCGCAAGTCCAACATAACAACAATAATATAAGAAGTTTCAGAGCCATTGTCAAAAATGGACAAGATGCTCGCAACGCAATACTCCCTGGCTTGTTCATCGCGACGATAGAGGAAGCCAGAAGCTGCAACCTTGCCGAAGCGATAGCCAACTACTTGAAGGAAAAGGCAGGAAACACCGACACCAATATCAGAATCATACGCGAAAGGCTCTGCAACTAAAGATACGGACGAAATCGGTTCCGAGACTTTCAGAACTTTCAGAAACATCTTAGTATTCGGAGCTTATCTTTTTCAAGATGCAAATGGCGGATTCAACTTCACCTTCGGTGTTTTCGAATCCGAACGAAAAGCGAACGGTATTTCCGGCAGTTTTCGAATCATACCCCATAAGCGCCAATTTGTTTCCGTTTTTCTTCGAAGCATTGCTGCTGCAGGCTGAAGTTACGGAAACCATTACGCCCTCATCGCTTAAAATACGCTGGAAAACCTCAGACGGGAGTTTATGCGAGCGGAGCGCGACTATGCCATCGCTATATTCGCCGCTGCCGTCTCGCAACGCATCGAAAGAAGGCAATTCCGACAACAACTTCAAGAACAAATTGCTGACGGACGAAATGCGCCTTGCGTATTCGTCGTGCGAGTTGAAAATCCTTTCCAAAGCATCGGCATAGGCGGCTATCAGGCCTACGCTTTCCGTTCCCGCCCTGACGCCTCTCTCCTGACCGCCGCCAGACGACAACGAGGGATCGAGCCCTTTTCTTATAACCAGCAGTCCCAGTCCTTTCGGGGCGTGGCTTTTATGCGATGAAAACGTCATGGCATCGATTCCGCTTTTTTGGGCGCGCCGGAAGTCGATTATGCCGAGATTGAGGCTCTGAACGCAATCGGAATGGAAAACTATTCCCCCGTTCATCCTTTTGGCACGCTGCGCCATCTCATAAACATCGTTTATGCTTCCCGTGACATTGTTGATCTGCATTACGGACACGAGGCCTATTTTGGGATTATCCTTGAGTTTCTGCGTCATCGCTTTGCCATCGGCAAACCCCTTAGGGCAACCGATTTGAAAGACATTATGCCCGTGATTCTTCAATATGACCGAATTTTCTCCGACGCTGCTATGCTCGCAGAGGCTCATCAGAACATCCGACGACGGACGCTTGAGCACGGATTGGAGCATTATCTCGTTTCCTTGCGTCGCATTGGCCGTAAACACTATGTCGTAATAACTCGAATCTATGTTTAGGATTTCGGCTATCCGCTGCCGCTGGGATTCGACGAACCGCCTTGATAATTTGCCGATCGCATGCGTAGAGGAAGGGTTCGGGAAGAACTCCTCTTCTGCGCGTCTGAAAGCATCAAGGCTCTCGACGAAAGGCTTGGTCGTAGCGGCATTGTCAAAATAAATCATACTGCCAACAGCGAAAGGAAAGAGCTTGCATGGATTTCAAGCATTTTTGAAAACCTCAGAAGCGACCTCAAAATCCCTTTCGCATATTCGTTCGCGCCACTCGAAAGCCTATGCTGCTTCGCGGATAAGCGGAAACCAAGCCGTATGGTTCGCTCACCGAGCAATACGCCGGCTCCATGCTCCAGCCTCCGCCCATATGCGCACCCTGCTTGGCAGCGCCTTCAACCCAGCACCATTCGGAAACATTCCCCGACATATCGAATACTCCGTATCCGTTAGGCGATTTCAACCCGACTTCATGCGGTCTTCCTTGCGAATTGCCCTTATGCCATGCCACATCATCGAGATCATCGCTTCCAGAATATTCGAACTCCCGACCTCCTCTCGCCGCATATTCCCATTCGGTTCTGCTCGGCAGCCTGTATCCGGTTGCGTTGAAGTCGCAGATCGGATTCCCATCGGCGCCGATTTCATAGCACTTGTCCAATCCGGACAATTCGGAAAGCATATTGCAAAATTCAATCGCTTCGGCGAAGGAAACCTTCTCGACGGGAAGATTCGACGAATCGTTCGAAACGAAAACCGACGGATCATACCCCATGACGCGTTTGAATACCTCGCGGGTTATCTCGTATTTCGAAATCCAGAACGATTCCGACATGAGGCCGCCAATCGAAGCATCAGCATCTTGCACTCTCTTGAAAACGCAAACCATGTTGTCCTCGTAGTCCAGAGAATCGGAGACCACCAAGATGCAACTTGCCGTCACAAGAGGATCGGTTTGGGAAACGGCGATTATTCTCGCCACCCCTTCGCTCTTGCACACCACTCTTCCCATAGAATCAAGCGAAGCGACATTCTCGTTATCGGATGAGATAACGACCCGTTTGTAAATGCCATAATCAGGAATGGAGACTATTTGCGTCGGCAATTCGATTCGCTTGCCTACTTTAGACACTACTATATCCGATGAAAATCGCAGCGACGCTATCTCGGGCTCGATGATTATTTCGCAAGATGCGCTTTGCGAAGGATCCGTAACCGATTCGGCGGTGATGGTCGCCTTGCCCAGCGACATGGCCGCAACTTTGCCGTCGGCGCTAACCTCGGCAATGCTTTCGTCGCTGGATTTCCAGATAAAGCCTTCATACATGGAGATATGAGGCAACGCCGACACCGATGCCTTCAAGCTTATTGTCCCGCCAACCGAGAGCCTGACCGAATATTTGTCCAGCAACACTGACTTCACTGAAGGAACAACTGTCACGAGGCAGGAATCCAATATATCGTCATCAGCGCATGATATTGCGTAAAGTCTCGTCTGACCGGGGAAAACCGGAATGATTCGGCCACGATCATCCACGTCGGCCACAAAAGAATTGTCCGACTTGAACGCTATGCGCTTGTGCTCGGGGGCATTCGGAATGACATGCGTTTCCGCCTTCAAAAAATGTTCGCTACCCATTTCGATTCGCATGTCTTTTTCCTTCAGGGAAACCGAAATCACTTTCGGCAGCACCACGATTTCGCACGAAGATTCGAATTTTGGATCGGCCGACGATTTCGCAATGATTGCAGCGCTCCCGCATGACAAACCCGAAACTACGCCGTTTTCATCTATGGCAAGCACCGAATCGTCGCTTGAACGCCATATAACGCCTTTATGCTCATCGACATTCGGGATGACGCTTACGGATGCGCTCAGCTTGATACTGTCTCCGATTCTGATGACCATCTCTTTTTCGGAAATCTCCACTGATTCGACATGCGGAACCACTCGCACCGAGCAGGACGATGAAACCGAATCATCTACGACGGATACGGCGCTGACCATCGCCGTGCCGGGAGAGGCAGCCATAACGACGCCCGATTGAGTTACCGCTGCTACGGCCGGATCGCTGCTTACCCATCGCATGTATTTGCATTCGCTTGAATCGGGTATGGAATCGATTGCTGCGGCTAATGGAATGCAATCCCCGGGTTTGGCTTCGATTGCATTCATATTCAGCGAAATTCCTTTTATCGCCGGAAGCACCTCCACATCGCATGAAGCTTTTTTGGAACTATCATCTCTTGATTCCGCCGTGATGACGGCCGTTCCCGGCGAAAGCGGAATCACATCTCCCGCCGCAGACACCGATACGATCGACATATCGCTGACAAGCCATCGGACAGCATTATGCTCAGGATTGTCGGGAACGGATGAAACGGTTGCAACCAGCTTCTCGCTTTCGCCCATTTTCAGCGATATGCTTTGGCAATCCAATTCTACGGATCTCACCAATGCCGAAACATCTACAACGCATGAGCCGCTCACCAAAGGGTTTGATTCCGAACGTGCGGTGATGACGGCCGTCCCCGACGAGAGCGGCGTGACAATGCCGTTTGCATCAACAGCGGCTATTTCGGGAGCATCCGAGTCCCAAATAACTTTTCTCGATACGTCATCATCGCTTTCGCCATCAGCATCGGAGACAGACACCGCAGCCGCCAAAGCAAGCTGCTGATTCATTTTCAAGGAGGCGAAAGTTCGATTCAGAGAGATGCCGTTAATGCGAGAAACACGTTTTCCACTCGCATCATCCTCGGGTAGAAAAACAATTTCGTCAGCAGGGATCTCGTCGGGTTCGCTCTTCAGAACACTTTGAAAGGCAATGCCGGTCGTTGTTTCCGCCTTTTCGCCGGCCGTGTCGGATCCGCTGCATGAAAGCGCTATCAGACAGCTCCAAATGACAATGAAAAACACTATCGTCGCTGACTTGCTCATTCGCATAAGAACCACCTTATCATACTCGAAAGCATCTTAATTCTTCAATCTTCCTTCGAACGCCTTGATCTGCGCAACTCTGGAATTGGGGTCGGAAATCTTTTTAAGCATGTTCTTATTGAATACGGCGAAGAGAACGGGAGAAAGGAACAGCGTAAGAAACGCGCCTATTGTGATTCCGCCGACGAACGTAAGCGCAATCGGCTGCATCTGCTGAGCGCCTGTTCCAGGGAAAAAGGCCATCATCGCCATTCCCGCAATCGTCGTAATCGTCGTCATCAGAATCGGCCTCAATCTGTCTCTCGAGCATTTAATGCACGCTTCTACGATTGGCGTTCCGTAATCGCGTATCTCTCTGGATATGGCATCGACAAGGACTATGCCGTTGTTGACCACCACTCCTATCAATGCCACTATGCCGATTATCGACAAGATGGAGAAATCAGTTCCGGTGACAAAATGTATGATTGAGACGCCTATTATCAAAAGCGGTATCGTGGCGAAGATTATGAACGGATTGATGAGGCTTTCGAATTGAGCCGCCATGACGCCGAATACGAGGGCGATTGCCAGCAGCACCACGAGAATAAGCGGGAGCGCATATTGCGCGAATTGCTCGAAATCGCCATGCATGCCGACCTTTGCTCCGTTCGGCACCATGACATGTTCGCTTATAACCTGCTGGGCGATTCTCGAAGCGTCGCTGGAAGAATAGCCCTCGACCGCATCGGCCGTGACATGGGCTATTCTGACCTTGTTCTCTCTGGTGATCCTCGTAGGTGAAGTGTCCTCAACCAAATCCGCTATGCTGTCAAGACGGACATTGCCGTGAGCGGTCGGAATCAGAAGTGCATTGAGCGCAGAGCTGTCCGACATGTATTCATCTGCGATCTTCACGTAAAGGTTGTACGTATCCGTAGAGCTGAATGTCGAGATTTCCGTAGCCTTCGACCCCGTTATGGCAGTCAGAAGAGCACTGGAAACCTGAGATGGAGTAATTGAGTACATGTCCGCACGGCTCTTGTTCAAAACCACTTTTATCCTCGGCGAACCGCCTGTCAGATCGGAAGCCACATTGGCGAGAGCGGGAGCATAAGTCCTGAAAGCTTCCACCACGCGATTCGACACATCCTGCATCTGCTCCATGTTCTCCGCCGTTATTTCGACATCCACGGCATGCCTTCCCATTCGCTGTCCCGACGAATACGTCCATATAGCCGAAGCATCTCGAGTGAGATCTTCCCGTATCATATTCCTGAGCTGCGGCGCCTTGTACGTCTGCGAAGACAGATCGGGAAGCATTATCGTGATTCTTCCCGTGTTGTCGCTTATTCTGGACATTATGGACTTATAAGAATCCTCCGGCAACTTCTTCATGATCACATCCTGCATTTCGAAAACGTATTTCTCAGTCACGGACGAAGTGGTTCCTACAGGAAGCGTGAGCGACAATGTTATGCTATCGCCTTGGGACGAGGAAGGCATCATGCTGAAGCCCATGTGCGAGAAAAGCGACATGGAAAGAAAAATCAAAAGGGCTATCGGAATCAAAAGGAAACGCTTGTATGCCAGGAAAAACGCCAGAACATTGCCATAGCCGCTTTCAAGTCTGGCCTGCGCTTTTCTAATGAAATTGTCAAATGCCTTCACCCATCCCTTATGCTCGCGCTGCGTAGTGGTGTTTATAGGCAAAATGGCTCCGGCAAGCGCGGGAACCAATGTAATCGATACGAAAAGCGAACAAATGAGGGAGAAACAGATCGTGAAGACCAGATCCTTGAGCATCTGCCCGATCATCTCGAGGTCGTTCATGAAAATCATCACGGGCAAAAACACGCAAATCGTGGTCAGCGTGGAAGCGACTATCGCCGTGAACATGTTTCTCGAACCCAATATCGCAGCGGCAGATGCCGTCTCTCCTTCGAGCCTGTAGTTCGTGATATTCTCCAAAATGACTATGGACGCATCGACTATCATTCCTATTCCGAGTATGAGCCCGCTCATGGACACTATGTTCATGCTTATATCGCATATTGCCATGAGCATAAGCGTGAACAGGACGCTAAGAGGCATCGACAATGAGATGATGATAGTCGATTTGAAATCCACGAGAAAGATGAAAATCACTATAGCCGCGAACAGGACGCCCCACAAAAGAGATTTATACGTCTCGCTGATCACCGCCGAAATATTCTTCGAATTATCCCTTCTGACCGTCAGGCTCACTCCTTCGGGAAGCTCCGCTTGTATCGAATCGAGCGCCTTGACAACTCTTTTCGCAACCGTGGAGACACTTGCGTTGCTGGCCTCGTAAACGCTTATCATCGCCGTCGGGTTTCCGTTGAAATAGCTGATTGCAGAGCCTTTGGACGTGGTCTTCACGACATCGGCCACATCTTTCACATAGATGTTGCGTCCGCCAGCCGAGCCTATGCGCGTATTCATTATCTGCTCGACGTTCGAATACCTGTTGTCCGTCATAACGGTATAGTCAACGGAGCCCGACGTGATCCTACCGCCCGAGCCCATGCTGTTTTGAGCCGACACGGCGCTGACCACCTGTGCGAGCGTAAGACCGTATGCCGTCAGTCTGTTCGGATTTACCTCGACATTGTATTGCATGTTGCCGCCGCCGGAAATCTCTATGTCTCCGACGCCGTCGATTCTCGAAAGCAACGGCTCGACCGTATTGGTCGCTATGTTCTTCAGCTCCTCCACAGGATAGGGCCCGTCAACCGAGAGCGTCATGAACGCCTGACCGGCTATCATGGAATTGACCTGCATGGTGTTGACGCTCGACACCCAACTCGGCAATGTCCTGTTCACCATGGACACCATGCCATTCACATCGCTTTCAGCCTTATTTGTGTCGGTTCCGTAATTGAATTCGAGCTGAATGACGGATCTGCCCGTCTGGGAATACGAAGTTATGTTCTTCAAATGCTCCGTGCCGGACACCGCATTTTCCAGGACCCTGGTCACCTGCATCTCCACGCTTTCCGGGTCAGCATCGCCGCAAGAGGCATATACTACCAGATATGGAAGATTCACAGACGGGAAGATGGCCTGATCGAGCTTCGGCACGAAAACTATGGACACTATAGCCAAAAGAGCATATACCATGCTCATGAAAACCGGCCTTCTGACTGAAAATTCCGCTATGCTCATTTCCTATATCCCCGCCTTTTTAGAATCAAAGCACATGAACCTTATCGCCATCCTGAGGCGACCCCTGAATCACAACCGCATCACCCTCCGACAAGCCGGACTCGATCACGACTTGCGATTGGGTGGATAATCCCGTAGTCACGGACGACCTTCTCGCGATGCCATCGGAGCCCACCAAATAAACGACGCTCTCCCCTGCGAATGTCCTGATCGCATCTTTCGGAACGACGAAAACGTTTTCGATTTCAGATTTCACGATGGTAAGCTCGACGAAACTTCCCGCCCTCAAACCGAAAACATTGTCAGCGCTCTTATCCACCGCCAACTCAATATCCACGGTTCTGGTGGATGCGTTGACGAACGGAGCGATATATGTCAGAACGGCGGCATGGCGTTTCGTCCTGTCTCCCGCCGTCGTGAAATAAGCATTCGCGCCTAACCTCAGCGCATCCGCATCGCTTTCGGAAACCGATGCCGTCAAAACGAAATCCGGCTCCGGCTCGATCACATAAAGCGCGCTGCCGAGAGCGACTTTCTGATTGACCGATGCGCCTATGCTCGTAATCGTGCCATCGGATTTCGCAACGACAGGCGCAGCGTTGTAGTTCAATCCTATGTCGGACGCATCGACAATTCCCAACTCATCGCCTGCTTTGACCTTGTCGCCCAAACGAACGAAGTTCCTGATCAAAGTTCCGGAGACAGGCGATGCAATCGCCACCGATCCGTTCAGGCTCTTCAAATCGGCATTGAGCACCAAGTCCATGTGGAACGGCCCCTGATGCATCTTCATGACTGAAACGTTTATCAGATTCTCGCCTGCGGACCTTTCGGAGCCTTTCGGTTTCCTCTCAGCCATCGCGGTGCATGTGCTTACGAAAAACAAAATGACAACCAAAGCGGAGAAGACAACCATGATCCATGTCATCTTGGTGAAGAAATCCATCCCTCGCAGCCATGAGTGCAGACGACCGGCAGCGTTCTCGAAAAACGCCTTCACCAGTTTTCCATAGGACTCGAGATCCGCGCCCTTTGTTTCCTTGGCATCCGAATGACTGCGCATCGGCTTCGCATTTTTGCCGACTTTCGGCTTCCTCTTCCTTTTCGAATTGCCATTAGATCGCATGTCCGACATCTTTCCTCTCGCAGAGCGCGCAGTCGTTTCGCAGACGGCCTTATCATCGGTCAGCACGACATAATCGCCGGCAGGTTCGTTCTTTATAACATCACCCTCAGCTTCAATCATAAAAACATCGATCGATCTTTCGTCCGGAGCCGCATTGGCAACATGTTCGTCCTCGACATGCTTATCCGCATGACATTCATTCGCACGATTCGCGTCTTCACGCCCTGATTGCTCCGACACGAATCTTTCACGCTTCTCCAGGAATCTGTTTCTGTTCTTCTTCTTTTTCATATAGCCAGTCTTCTAATCCTTTACCACGGCGTAATGCGCCATGAACCCCTCATAGTCCTCTCCCAGATAAATGCTCATCGAATACGCCGAATTCTGATATTCGAACTCTGAGTTCGCAAGCGAAATCTCCGCCTGAAGCATTGCATTCAAGGCATCGGCATAGTTCTGGGAGGTTATTTTGCCGTTTTGATATGCATCAGCGGAAAGTCGCGCCGATTCCTCCGCATATCGCACTTGCAGCGAAGCAACCTCGCATGCGGCCTCCAGCGCCTGCAAATTCCTGATTCCGCTCTCTATCTCCCTGCGATACGAATCGTATCCGGCGGAGAGATTCAGCTTCGCTATCTCAGCCTTGGCATTCGCCTCGCTTATCGAGTTATATGCGGAAGTATGCGGAATGAAGCCATCCAAACTCAAACTCGCCGCCACCGAGAACGTAAGCGTGTCGTCAATACCGTATTGAACGTTGGAATACCTTCCGCCATATCCGTAAGACAGGCTCAGCGACACCCTCGGAAGGCGGGTGGCCAGATTCGTCGCCGTAGCCGCCGCAGATGCCAAATCGCTGGCCAAAGCCAAAGAGCGAATCGTAGCGTTCGAAGCGACGTGCCTGTTATAGACCTCATCGACAGAGGAAAAGGACAAGGATACGTGTCCGGGGAACGGCTCGACATCGAAATCGTCCTTGCGCTTGAGCAGCGATTTCAAGGACATGTAGGCGTTCTCACGCGACTGCTTCAATGAAAGGCAGCTCTTCTTGGCGTTGGCGTTCGCCAGCTTTGCATTCATGAGCTCCAAACTGGAAATGAGACCGGCATCGAATCTCGCCTGCGCCGCATGCAAGGCATCTTCCGAAGCGGCTGCTACCTTTTCTGCAACCGCCACGCTCCTATTGAGCGAACTCACACCCCAATATGCGGCCCAAAGGGCTTTCTCCAAGTTCGAAATGGTCTGGTCGTAAGTGAAATCGGCCAACGACTTCTGCATGCCGGATATGATCGCATTGGTTACGGTGGTGCTTCCTATTGCCAGACTCGCCGTAGCCCCGACATCCGGATAGCCGTCCCTCCATGCCCATTCGGAAATCGCGCCTTCCGCCATAGGATACATCACGCCTCCTGCCAATGTCGATGAAACCGACAACGAAGGAACGAAGGATGATACTATGGAGCTCGTCGCCGCATCCTTGGAAATCCTTTTATTCAGTTCAGCAATCCTTATATCATCGCTATTGTCCCTGACCATCCGCAAAGCGTCCGCGCATCTGATCAGCGGCAACTCGCTTTCCTGCGCAAAGACCTCAAAGGATGAGAAAACGAAAATCAGAAATATGACGATGATGCTCGTCCTTTTCTTAAACATATACCCCCAAATGATCAACCCGATTTCTTTATGGCTGCGACTATTTGAGAAAGAATCCTTTTCAAATCCTCAAAATCCTCATGGCTCAGAATATTCAGCAAAGAGCCTCCGATGCTGCTTTCAATCGAAACGACGCTATCTTCGCCCAATTTCGTAAGCATGACCTCCCTCTGCCTTTTATCCGCATCCTTGACGGCGTACTCGACAAACCCCTTTTCGCGAAGCCTCACTATTATCCCATGTATCGCAGCATGCGAAGACAAATATTTCATCTCGATCTCCTTCTGCGTCATGCTGCCGCCATTGTTAGACAAAAGCAAAAGAACCCTGGCTTGCGAAAATGTCAGACCATGCTCCATAAGCTGAGCATCCCCAACCTTATGAATATATTCCGATATGATCTTGAACATCTCGGAAATATCGCGATCCACTTCCATTCCGTAATCCTATCTTGAAACAAGTTGCATAATACACTACCATTTGAAAGCAGATTTGTCAAGAAGAAAGAAACCTCCGAAAAATCAAAGATACGAACGGCCGATGCGGAAACCTCTCCATTCCGCAATATAATTGTCAGCCTTGGATTCCCTCTCCGTCAAAGACGGGTAAGTGGCTCCGCTCTGTTTGAACGAACCGCCCCTGAAAATCCTCGAACCGGATTTGGCATCGAAATCCGGTCCGGCATAATTGCGCTCTCCATTCCCACCATAGTCGGATTTGAACCAATCCCAACAATATTCGGCGACGTTTCCGCTCATATCATACAGGCCGAATTTATTCGGAAGCTTCAGCTTCACGGCATGCCTTCCTGTTTTAACGCTGTTTTCGTCATCGCTGTTTTCGTCATCGCTGTTTTCGCTAACGCTGTTTTCGCTAACGCTGTTTTCGCTAACGCTGTTTTCGCTGAACCACCCCACTTTCGAATAATCGGAGCTTCCGGAATGAGTGTAAGACTCGCCGCCGGTTGCAGCATATGCCCACTCGGTCTCGGTAAGAAGCCTGTAGCCGTTTTTAGTGAAATCGCAGTCAATATATTTTTTTTCATCTCCGTTCAACTCTTTGGTTTTCTGGGTATAGCAAGGATCAAGGCCGTCGAGCTTGGACATGGTGTTGCAGAAGTTGACAGCATCAAGCCAAGTCACGCCAACGACGGGAAGATCATCTACGCTCTCATTCGAATTCACAACTTCACTTGTCAGAACCCTAAGCTTATCCTCATTCTTATTGTACAATTTCTTCCACTCACCTTGCGTAACCTCATGGTCGGATACGTAGAACCTGTCAAGCGATACACTATATTCTTTTGTTGAACCAGTACCGTAAGTCATCGTCAGCTTATAGTTGTCGACTCCAGGTATTTTGACAAGCGTCGGATAAGTCGCAGGCCTATAGACAGCATATACCGTCACATCATCCAATATGGCAGTTTCGCCTGCTATCAGCAATTTGCCTGAGCTTTCGAACGAATCGTAATTCATGTTCTTCAATTTAAGCACTCCCGTCTGATCCTCAGTCGTCCAGCCCTTCGCAATATGTGTCTTGCCATCCTGAACGATGGACTCTATCGTCCCTGCAGGACCGTTAAAAGCCTCGCCGGATTTGAGATTTCTCTTGCTGGAATAAGCAGCCCAATTGCCATTGGATGAACTGAAATACATGTAAGTGATCCTTATGTCCTTCAGTTTATAGCGCGCATAAACCTCATCGTCGTTGAGTATATCATCGGCTTCGGCGATTTTTCCAGCCGTGTTATTATTCGGATTGTAATTCCGCACATCACTCTTATCGCTGAAATAAACCCATTCATCAAACACATATCTCTTTTCAGAATTCGAACCTCCGGAATATTCGATCTCGGATGGCGTTGTCGTAGGATAGGGCAACTCCGTATCATCGAACAACATCGTCCCCGTTTCGTATGTGACCCATTTAAGCTGTTCGACATCCCAAACCTTGAAATCAACATTCGCGCTCGGAGAATAATAGGCATATACGGTAACGTTATCCTTGAGCTTCGCCGGCATGGCGGTCCACGAGCATCCCTCAGCACTAGGCTTAGTCGAAGCCGCATATTGAGTTGCGGAATTCGGAATCACCCACTTCGAAAACTTATAGGTATAGTCATCATGAACTATCTTGAGAACTCCGTTTTCTTGCGCGGCTCCAGGTATCAGGACATCGAAATCGTCTCCGGATCTCTTGGATTTGACATCACCGTATTGCCGCCATTTTTCAGTGCTGTTCTTCCAATACACGTATTTCACCGAAATCGGCTTCCTATCGTATTTGGCATATATGTTCACATTTCGCTTCGTTTTCGACGGCACTGCGCTTCCCGTCCATTCGGACGACGGATCAGCAGGCTCGGATGACGGAACAGACCACGAATTGAACGTGTATATCACATTGTCGTATTCCACATCCTGCGGATCGCCTGACGGCGTCGTGATGGCATCTCCGGAATATTCGCCGCCCGCATGGAACACATCCCACTTCCCGTTCTTCCAATACATGTATTTGAAGGATGCCGGCGCAAGATCGTAGGATGCATAGATGACCAGATCGCCATTGACTTCTCCTTTTGGAACCGAACCTGAAAGATCGGACGGATTCAAGCCTTCGGGGTTTCCGGACGACGGCAGCACCCACTTCGAGAAATTCCAAATCTTGGCGTCATACTCGGTCTCAGAAGGATCGGCGACTTCCGAAACGAGCGACGCTAGGTTGGAGGCCGGCTCGACTTCGCCGCTTGCGCCCTCGACCTTCCTCCATCCGGAATCATAGACCTTGTAATCAACAATGGGTATCCGGACATACGAGGCGAACAGGACGACGTCCTGCACCACCTGCGCGCTCGGCGCAGGAGCGCTGCCCGTCATATCGGACGGGTTCAGAGCCTCGGGATCGGCGGATTGCGGCAGAACCCATTCTGTGAACCTCCAATTCCTGCCATCGTATCTGACATCGGGAGGATCGTCGACCGGATCCGCGCATGCCTTCAAATTGGAATTCACAGCGACAGCGTCGCTCTTATAGACGCCCCAAGACCCATTCGCAAATGTTTTGAATTCGACCTTCGGACGCCTGACCGTGACTTTGTATTTTGAGAACACTTCGGGTGTTCTGACCGATCTGACGGTTATCTCAGCCTCGCCTTCGCTCAGAGCGGTTACGTTTCCGAATTCATCGACCGCAGCAACGCTTTCATTGCTGCTTGACCATTCGACATCCTTGAATGTGGTGTTGGCAGGTTTCAGATCGTAATCCAATTTCTTTTCCAAAGTCTCGTAGATGAACACATCGTTATCGATTCTTATGGAATCGGCAATGATCTCATCGCCTATGACTATGGTGATGACCTGCGAGGTTCCATCGTTGTATTTTATGGTTACATCAACATACTCGCCCAAATGCGATTCGATGTCCTTTATGCTTGCGGTCCCGTCCGCGCCCACTTCGACCCAATCCGAAGACGATTCGAACCCGACAGGCTCGTTATCCTTCGTTTTCACATTGATTTTGATCTTCTGCGATTCGCCTGATATTATCGGATCAACCTCGCTTTTCGAATCTTCGATAAGAAGCGCATCAGATATGACATGCACATCCAAATACGCGCTAACGCCGCCATCAGTGCAAACGACCTTCACCCTTCCTTTCTTTCCTACCGCCAAAGCCGTGACCACATCGTCCTTAAGCGATATCGAGTCGTCGGCGTAGCCGGATTCCAAATCATTATCCATGGTCAGCGCATAGCTCTTATCGGTCGCATTCGAAGGCGTTATCACAGGAAGCAGCCTGCAGGTTTCGCCGGCAGCGAGCCACAAGCCATCGGAAAGATCAGCGGACACATCATCAAACAGACGTATCTCTACGCTGCGGACGTTAACGGTTTCCGGCTGGTCGCTCACCGTGACGGTAGATGTCGCCACGTATCCGCCATCATCGCAAATAGCCGTGATCACGACCTGATTCGTCTTATCGGCTTCGGGGAACTTCAGCGCCTTGATAGTCGCTCTCTGCGATTCTGCGCCGGGTCCCTTGGGCGCGACCGCAACGCTATCGCTGTCCGATGAAAACCATTTTACGGATTTTCTGGTGGAATCGGCAGGAAGCACGGATGCGATCAATTCGGCTTCCCCTCCTACGGCCAGCTTCATCTGCGAAACGTTCATTTCGATTTTTTCGGCAAGTCTTCCGACCTCTATATCGAAATCGATTGCAGTCTCGTCAGCAAAGGCACGCGGCTCACCCACCACATTCACAGTGCCCACATATTCCGGATCCACGACGCGAATAGCACCTGTATCATCGATTTCCAAAACGCCAGCAGGCTCGAAAGACCACTTGTAATCGGAGGCGGCAGCGTCCTTCTTTTCTTTATCGGGGATATATTCGGCGATGTTCAATACGACTTCGGAATCACTTGAGGAACTTCCGCCATCAGCGCCGGAAGACGAAGCGTTTTCCCCTTCGCCTGATCCGGATGACGAACCGGCAGTTTCACTGGAGCGCGTGCTCAACCTGGCAGCAACCGTCAGAAGTATGGAATTAGCGGGAATATCATCGGATTTCGCATTGAGTCGCACGGCCGAAAAAGGATCCGGCATATTGATAGGAGACATGTTTCCGGCAGATGCGAAGTTGACGCTCACGATTGTTTTTCCAAGCTTCTTGGCCTTTGCCACGCCCGTGACCTGATTCACCTCCACTATATCGGGATTCTGAGCGCTCCAGACAAGCGGCTTGTCGTTCCCATCGGGAGAATCGATCGTAGCGGAAAGCTGAATGGAATTGAAAACATCACCGCCCAAATAGAGAACCGTCCTTTGCGGAGGATCTATAGACACCACGGCAACTTTGGCATTCGACTTGCACGAAAAAACAAACGATGGCAGCAATAAAGCCAAAATAATGCATTTGCGCATAACTACCCACACCTCATACGATACATTTAACAATGCTCTATAATTTTCTGCCAATAACTAGCATCACCTTCTGAATATTATATACATGTCATGACGATCCATATCGCAAACGCTGAAATCGATCTTGTAGGAATTGACTGGTCCGCCGGAAGAAATCCTATAGCTCGAATGATCCTCGTTAAGACGGTTGTCTCTCGTATCAGCAGGCTTCGTTTTTGGGTTCGTATCAGTGCTGCCTTCTATGACAGTCTCCGACACACTAATCAAGTTGGACCCACTTGGTATTAAAACAGGTTCGCTTGTGTATTTCGTAAAATAATTATTGAATTCGCCATCAGCGATCTTCGCGGCACGAGTACTCGAACTGTCTTCAATCTGATTGAAAAGAATCGGTCCGTATTCGACTCTGAAAGAAGCGAGGTTGTCGGAGAGACAGCCTCCGTGATACCCTGCCCTACGCATGACATCGTATGCATTCTGAAAGTCTTTCGCATATCCGTAGAATGAATCGCTATACGGCCGAGGAGCATACACCCTCTTGCTTGTGTTCCAATGAATGTCACCACGCATGATTTCCCATTCGCCTGCACCCACCGGATATTCGGTCAGCTCCCAATCCGCATCCTTCGTGTCGCCAGCAGTCGTCAGCGCCTGATCCAAAGCATCCGGATTGTCATTGTTCTTGCAAAGCATAAAAGCAATCGCTTTTATAGGCCGTGCCTTATCGAGTTCCCTCGTATTGCCTTGCTCATCCATTGTCCTGCTCGTATAGACCAAAGCAGGCTGTATTCGGGAACTTCCTGAAAACGGAAACCTATCAGGATAAAAGGAATTGAACAAATTGCCGTCAAACAGAGAGGGCTGTCCGGTATAAGAATCCAAGTATGTCGAATCGAACTGATAACCATCGCACTTTTGGTTTAAGAGATTATCGTTAGGGTCCCTATGTCTGGCAAGCATGAATCTATTTTGAGAATCCCCAAATGTAGTGCTAACGCTTTCTCCGTACTTGGCTCTGTCGGTATTCTTAACCCTGAAGAAAGACTCGAAGACATTTTTTCGATTATCCTCTGGAAACATATGATCGTAGCACTTGAAACCGGTATCGGAAAGAGAAATCGTGTATATAGTAGGCTCACGAACATCTTTATACCTACTTTCTGCAACAGTCTGATCGCACCATACATGCCCAAAATCCCCTAAGTATATCGGATTCTCCAGAATATCACCTCTGCCTGCCTTTTTCTTGGCTTTATCAAGCGACAGCGAGTAATTTATGGCATTCCTTCCATCTCCCTGCCTTATGGTGTTGAAATAGCGGTCGGTGACAAGCGTCCATGAACCGGCTTTAGCATGCTTATTCAATGCATCCCAGTCGCTTCCGGAAGGTGGCTGACCATAATCATAACACGCTTCCTTCAATTTATCGTTCTTGCTGAACATGTAGTTTTTCTCACTCCGCTTTAACGTTTCGCCCAACACATTCGTATTGGCATCTTCAGACTGGCAGGATGTCGAAGTTATTATGCCTGTAAGCGCTTCGTCAGAATCAGACGTGAGAACCTGATAGGGATAATAGAATACATACCCTTTCTGCCCGTCAGCATCCGGTATCGAATCATATCCCCTTGCCTTGGAATGCTTGTATCTCAACGAACTAAGACGTACGGAGTAGGTGTCCGAACCCTCTTTGTAATCATACGGATCGGAATAGATACTCCGCCTCGCGTCCACTATCTTGAACAGCTTCGAAGATCCGGGTGTGCGAAAGAACTCTATCTGGTCTTTGGTGACTGTCTTGTCTATTTTTTGCAATTGATTGTATGCCAGATTAAGAAGCATATTCTCAGGGAAATCCTTGAAGCCCTCACCGGCCGTTCCGGGATTCTCCAGATATATGTACCCATCGTTTCCAACGACACTGGATTCTCCATCTATCGAGCTTTTGGGATAATTAGGATTGCATATCGTCACGAAACCGAAATGCTTCACATACAAGCCATCGTCCTTATATCTGACCGTTCCGGATAGCAGTTCGGCTAATGCGGCGTTGCACATCCTCAAATACGCCTTTTTGATTTCCTTCTTTCTTTCAGCGCTAGTTGCGAAATTCCAAATGCCGGTTGATTCATCCTCCCTGCTCAAGCAGTACGGCGTCTCGATAAGAGTCATATTGGAATCATTGATGCCAAGAGCCCATGCCGATATGTCGCCAACCAAGCCGCCGCCTTTGCTGCCTTCTATCCATATCGGAATCTCGGCTGCCGGCCCTCCCAAATAGTTTCCTTCAACATGGATATTGGATATGGTGCTGGTCCTCGTGTAATCGGAATTGAGCTTCGACTGGCTTTCATATACGACATACTTCTGATTCGTCTCGCTGATGACATTCTTCGAAGTCGTCGTCGTATCATACGAACCCGTCAGGTTGAAATAGACCGCAGCGCCAAGATAAACATCCATCAGGACATGGGTTCCGTATTTTTCGAATATCGTCTCCGGCGACACCGAACTGTCGTTTATATTGGCTTTGAAATCCGTCATCAAGCAATCGCTCAGATATTCGGGAGTCGTGTAACATCTGTGGATGAAATGCCTCTGCCTGTAGATTCTGCCTTTGTATTTGGAATAGAAATTCTTCGTAGTCGCGCCGTTTGTGTTCTTCTGTTCGTTGGAAAAATGATTCTTGAAATCCATTTTCAGCTTCGCGCCGTAGAATTCGGTGTTCATGTTAAAATCAGTTGCCTTTCCTTCCTTGTTCAGGACATCGTTTATGAACTCCTCCTTGTTATCCCCGGTAACCGTATATTGAGTCGTACTGTTCAACTTGATTTTTTGCGCGGTATATTTGAACTTGTTCCTAAGCGCCACCATGTCGATCACCCTGTTCTTGACATAGGAAATCGGATCGTCGAGGCTGCCATTCACATAATCGAAGCCCCTGCCAAGGAAATCGCTGTATTTGGCATCGTAAGCGAAACGGTTGACAGTGAGCGGAGGGGACATTTCCATATTCGTATCCACCGCACGGATATTCACCAATATGATCGCATCCTTATCGGCGCCGCCGAGCACCTTATCGATCGTAACCATTTGCTCGATTCCGAATTTGCCGTCTTTGTCGCCGGAATCAATCATGTTCGCATCCTCGATAGCCCTCTTGCGATCTTTTTCATTAGCGAAAAGGTCGGCCTTGGATCCGCAATTATGAGCATTTTTATCAAACACGCCACGACTGGTAAGACTGTTCTGACCCTTTACGTATGTCACATTTTCGGTTATCTGCACCGGCGTGTTGTTATCAAGGGAGACATAAGACGCTTGAACATTCACGCCATAGAAATTCGGAGAATCGGAATCGAGCCATACGATGGTGAGCATACCGTTATTGGAATCGAGATAGACAACCATCGGTATGAGCTCGTCTCCGAATTTAAGTCCCGAATTGTCCATTATGGCATCCTTGCCGACTAGACCGGATATTCCCGCCAGCGGAAGTCCATCGCCGCTCGCATTGGAATCGTTTTGCATATCGATTGTCGGCTTGCAGGAAAACAAGACTATCATGCAGAAAGCAAACAGACATGACATTTTTTTCATATTACACTCCTTGCCAATCTCATTCCCAAATCATAGTATGCGGAATTGAATGGCGCTGCGGATTTTCTAGGATCCAAAACCTGATCGACGGTCTTATGAGCGTCGCACTCCGTATTTTTAAGCATGAAGGAACCGGATCTTACCGAATAATACAGGCAATCGGAAACGAACCTGACATTCAGCGGTTCCATTTTCTGCAGAATAAGCTCCGCAGGAATAACCAAATCGAACGCCTTATATGTTGCAGACGGATCATTGACATTGCTGAAGTCAATGCTCAAATCGACAAAGCCGCTTATATCGCCTGCCCACACAAGGTCGATCTTAGCGCCGAGATCCTTCAGCTTCTTGCTGTTATTGCCGTTCTCGTTGAACCAATTGGCAGGATTGTAATCGCTTGCTTTCCATGCTTGCGGGCTATACTGCGACTTGATGGTATTGAACAGCCTGTAATTGAATCTCTTGCTGTCATCTTCGGATAAGGCCACCTTAAGCGTTCGCTTGTCATCGGACCAAACGCCATGATCGAATGATTTCCCATTCATTTTGCCATTGTTGAAAGCCATTTCGAGCGTTTTGCTGAAAAGCAGATTTCCAGAATTCTTAAACAAAGGCAACGGAATGTTCAGATCCGATATTATCTCGCATGTTTCATTCGTACCTGTGTAATATGAAAGCGAGAACGTCAATTGCTTCCCATCCTGAGAAACAGATGCAAGGCTGATATCAATGCCCTTCTCCTTCAGGAGAGCCGCGGTTTCCCTGTCACCATCCAGTTTCATGTATGTGAACCAATTGGCTGGGTTGTATGCGGATTCTCTCCATCCAGCCCTCGTCGTTCCGCCACCTTGCTTATCATTGTACAGGCTCGAATTGAAATCCTTGGGCAATCCATACGCAACGATAGCGACATGTGAAGGCTCGGCGCCGTCAACTACGATCATATCCGCAGAGGAATTCATTCTCGTATCAAGCCATTTTCTGACATTGCCTGTGGCATGGTACATTCCGAGAGGGTTTCTGTATTTGTCTTTTTTCACCTCGATAGTGGAAGCGCTGTATGAATTGACATAATTGTCGTTTGTGAAAATATCGCCCAATTCGAAATAGTCGGACACGAAGCATGGGAAATCCTGAGAAGGATCGTGAATCACCTTGCTGCCGTAGGCGTTCAAAAAGGCGGAATCCCCAGAAGGTATGATGGTGGATGCTATCTCGTATTCGTAGTCCCTTGGGAGCCTGAACCCGTTCGAACCCGACAAAGACAAATGCGAGTTCTTGCACGCCTTGATGTATGCAACCGCTTCCTCCACCGTTTTCACGATGCCGGACGAGCTCTCCACTACGCCGCTTCCGACATCGGTCGTCAGATAAGTCGCATAGGCGAATGTCAATTTCTCGCTTTCTTCGGTTTTCCCTGAATTATATGCCGCTGTGAACATGTTGCAAATCACCATTGCCTGAGGCAATGTCAAATAGACGGCTGGATAATCGGAACCGTTCGCATTCTCCACGATATTCGCGAGCGATTTGCCGTCAAGGCCTAACTTGACGCCATTGACCAATATGTCGGTTTTCGCATCCTTCACAGCGCCTCTGTCGAAGAAATAAGCATCAGTCAGACCCACTGAGACTTTGCCGGTCTTGAGTCCGATGCTTTCAAAACCCCAGCCTTTGCTTTTCGACAGCCCGATCAGAGACACCAGTTGGGAGCCGGAGATATCCTGAAGCGCGATAGAGTACGACATCTCTATCTGAATAGGCTTCATTTTGAGGGAATCAGCATCTTTGACGAAATATTTCTTGTCTTGCGGCAGGAAAGAGAATTGCATGGCGATTCCACTGCCGAATGATACGTCATAAGGCACATAGGAAGTCATAGGCATCCATTTGGCGAACAGCTTGCACGTATCGCCGTCGCCGTAATTGGCATTGAAATATCCAGCGTTTTCAGCGGCCGAAAAATCCTCAATGCCGAAGAATCGTATGCTGCTCTCGTTCCTCCTGTCCTCCCAACCTTTGAACAGGAAGCCCGCACGCGACGGGATAATCGTGGATATTTTGCCGAACGATCCCGTTCCGTAATACATCCACCTGTCCGGCATATTTCCGCCCAATTCGCCATCCACGCTCCATAAGCCCTGACCTGCACCCTGAATGCCGTCATAGTATTCGATTTTAACCTTCTTGCCGGAATATTCCCACACCGATTTCAATTCGATGTTACCGGGAAAACTGAAATTATTATCCAAAATGTTGATGAACTTGGCATTGCAATCATAAGCGGTGAGAGCGCATATTATATCGCGATAGCATTTCATGAAATCCTCTCCGGGCTGCAAAAGCATCATGCCCAAATCCGACCATTCGAAATCGAATTCTATCCCGCTTGTCTTCAGGTATTCCTTCACCTCCGACTCATCGGCCTCATAATCGCTCATGAATTTTCTGATATGATCGATAAGAATGTCTTTTACATTCACTCCCAATGCACCGAAATCGATACTCCAGCCTATGAATCTATGCCCTGGCCATTTGCTCGGCTGCTTCAGTATGAATGTAGTGGCGATGTTCATCGAATCGTTTATCTGAATGTCCCGTTCGTAATCGCTGCCATCGTCATACAGCCGATTGTTGCAATCATAATCGGTTCTCTCATCCAAATACGACAATGCGATTACGGATTGCTTTATGTTCCCAGGGAAGTCAATAGGCGATTTACCTTCGTCGATGCCTTGATTGATCGAGTCTATGAGCCCCGCGACATCAACATAACGCCTCGAACCGGCACTTGCCATACCACCAATGCCGCCAATTGCGCCTCCATAGTTCACGGAACAGGAAAACAGCACTGCGAAAGATAATGATAGCAGAATCCTCCTTACCATGACAGCCTCCCCGTCTTGTCCTTGCGGACAGACAATGCGATATTACCATCGCCAATGACGACATCGCCTTTTGCAGCGGTCTTTAGGCGTTCCCAGCCTTCTGCTTCCGACCCGACTTCCGAACAAAGGCTTATCTGCGTAATCGGATACGAATTCTTATCGACCATGCCGCGCGTCTTCCAAATCCTCTCCTTGCCATTATAACCTTCGCAATCGCTCATATACCAATCAACGAGATAGCCGTTGCTGTTGCATCTGACCATTTTGCTATCGGAGTCGCACTCTACGACATCAAGCCCGTACTTCTCCTTCAAATCGTCCGCATGCTTTTGAAAAGACGAATCGTCTGATTTCGTTACGGCAATGCCACTCAAAGATAACGACGGCTCCGGCGTGTATAATGCGAAGCCATATACGTTATTGCCGAAAGACAGGACCTTGTTCGAACTGTCAGTAGTGAAAACCCTCGTGAACGTGATATCATCCGAGATATCGCCGTTCTTGTCGTAAGCATAGCTCCCGCTGAACAAGTCGCTCTTGAAAACCGGTTTGCCGGAATCGTCTTTCTTCATCAGGAATTCATCCACCAAGCCAGAGAGATGATAATAGCTGCTGTCCTTATCGTCTTTATCCACCTTGAACACAACCAAGTCCATAAGGTATTTCGGAGTCGAATTTACCATGGCAACCGTATCTACGGAATAATCGAACACATATCTCCGGAAAGCTTCATATATCTCTTGCTGCCTTTTTGGATTATCAGCGAAATTCCATATCCCGCATGCATCCTTGGTGAATTCCTTAGAGTTCACGAACACCATGTTTTTCTTGCTCAAAGTGGATTCCCACTTCGACTTGATGGAATTAAAGGCTTGCAACGTGGTGACCGTGGTGGCTGTTGCGTTTCCGCCCCAGCTCTTCACATCCAGAGCGTTTGCGACTATGTCAGCGTTGTTGCTATTCGTATGGCCGCCGCCACCTGTAGTCACCTGCTCCTTGAAATTATCAAGAAGGCTATTGTTAGATGATTGATGGTACGACTGGCCCTTATAGTTTAGAACCATCTTGCCGCCCATATTCACACGAAAAAGCACATGCGTTCCGTATTTGTCAAACAGCATTTCGGGAGTCATGCGAACTCCGATGTTGTTGACATCATTGTAAAAATCTTTAATCAAAAAACCCTTAAGCTTGTCGTATGACCGAAAATTCGATGTCAGCAGCTCGTTGGTAAGATACGTATAACGCGTCACCTTAGCAACCACCGAGTTTCCAACGATTTTAACGGCAGACGAACTGGTGGTGTCCGAATTTTCGCTACATAGCGCAAAGCAGCTGTTGCAAAGAGAATTCACAGCTTGGGCAAGAGCCTTTATCATCTCCAATTGAGGATTCGAAAACGTGCTGGTTGTAACAGGTTCATATTGTTGTTTGCCTTGATAATTCGCTAACGTTCTTTGTCCATCAAAATCGTAGGACTGCAAGGTGTAATAATCGTTCCTCTTGAACATAGGCGTGCCATTTTTATCAAGAGCCTGTTTTTTTGAATTTTTTGCCGAAGCGCTCGCCGCACCTGTCGCGCCACCAAATATGAATCCGGTTATCGGGGTTATGTCAAAACTATCCGATTCGGCCATTTCCCACGAATAGCTTTCCATATAATCTCTTGAAACCATGTCGTAGATTTGGTCCTGCTCCGAGTAATCCTTGGCTTCTATAGCATCCGGATGGGCCTTGGTAATCGGATACAAGTCCAGCCATGCACTGCCGACAAGGGCATCGGGATTGAATTCGAGCCCGCCTTTCCTGACATCATATCCGTAGTTTCCGATTATCCCGGAGCCAGGTATGTGAATGGTATTGTCATTCAATGCGCCAATATACCAGAGCAACCGATCGTAATCGTCATTCGGATCGCACATCACCTTATCAGCGTCTATGAATTTCCTTTGACTCGGGTTTGACGCTTTAGGAATCGTATTGTCAATGAATTTGACATACATATGGAAATCATACGAATCGGTCTCGTTCAATTTGTTTTCCAAGTAGAACTTTCCATTCAACGGCGAGACTTCACTTCTCCAAATGAAATACGACTTTTGTCCGTTTTCCTGCTCTATGTATATCCTGAGTTTGAAAACGAATACTTCGATTTTATCAATGGGAATCCCCAACTTTATCATTTTATTGAGATCCCACTTGACCTTGAAATAATTCGGAGCGGCATCCGAGGTGATCCACCTGCCGATTTCGGTATAATCGACATCATCATCATCATCGTCGTCACGATTGGGGGACTCAGGCAAGAAATCATCACCATTGGAATCATCCTTTCCCGCGAGCCGCATATACGACCCGTTGCCATCACGCTTCTGGTCCGACACGCGAACGATCTTGGCGTTGGAAATGTCGAGAGCGGCATCTACCTGCACTGGCGACTTCCCGCCTATATGATAAGCGTGGCCACGCTCAGAGGTGAAACCACCATCACCTAATAAAATTTCGCTTAGTTTTTGTGCGACCAAAACGTGATCGAAATCGTCTTGCGACACATTATCATGAACACAACCTATGAGAATAGAGAAAAAAAGCAGAACTATCCCCACGCTCATGTAGCTTCTCATTATCCTATACATAACGACCTCTTGAAACGTGCAATTGCGACAACATCAGTTCGGGAAGACCGATTCTCCTCCGAACCGTTGCCATCTATGATATGACTTCTTCTGACTTCTTCTAGCTTCTTCTGACTTCTTCTAGCTTCTTCTGACTTCTTCTAGCTTCTTCTGACTTCT
>CAMOXM010000003.1:0-32781 GCA_946629155.1 uncultured Spirochaetaceae bacterium
TATATCAGACCACGGATGACGAAGCCGTCGAGAAGCTGCTCAACGATGATAAGGGCGCGTTCTATCTCGGAATCGATCCGACGGCGGACAGTCTTCATATCGGGCACTTTTTCGCGCTCAGGGTTTTCAGGTTTCTTCAAGAGGCCGGTCATCAGGGCATATTGCTGATAGGCGGGGCTACTTCGAGGATAGGCGATCCCAGCGGAAAGAGCGATATGCGCAAGATGCTCGATCAGGAGACGGTTAGCGGAAACCTTGAAAGCATCAAGAGGCTTGTGAGCAATTTCATAATCGTCGATGGGCCGGGGAAGGCGATTTTCCATTCCAATGCGGAGTGGATGTCGGGGTATGATTATGTCGATTTCCTCAGGGACGTGGGCGTTCATTTCAATGTGAACTCGATGCTTCAGGCGGATGCCTATAAGAACAGGATAAAGGAAGGCGGTCTGACTTTCCTGGAAATGGGATACATGCTCATGCAGGCGTACGATTTCGTTCATCTCAAGTGCAAGCATGGCTGTCGGCTGCAGATAGGCGGAAGCGACCAATGGGGAAACATCGTCGCAGGAACGGCTCTCAACAGAAAGATGTTCGGCATCAAATCCGAAAAGGATGAGATATACGGGCTTACCAATCCTCTTCTGCTGACCAAAGACGGCAAGAAGATGGGCAAGACCGAAAAAGGAACGCTCTGGGTTGTCGGCGACAAGACGCCTGCCTTCGATTTCTATCAATATTTCTACAACATAGAGGATGAAAGCGTCGAAATGCTGCTGCGCCTGTTTACCGAAATCGATTTGAAGGAGATCAGGGAGCTGTGTTCTTCGGATATCTTGAAGGCGAAACGGAGGATGGCGCTTGAGATCACGGCTTTGGTGCATGGCATGGAAGAGGCCAAGAGGACGGAACAGACCGCTATTTCGCTTTTTTCCGACAAGTCCAAATCCGCCGATGCTCCGTCTTGCAGCGTCATCGTTCCCGAAGGCGATCTTCTTCTCGTGGATTTGATGGCCGATATAAAGTTCGTTCCTTCCAAGTCCGAAGCCAGAAGGCTCATTCAGCAAGGCGCGGTGAGCGTGGATGATGCCAAGGTCGATTCAATAAATTTCGCTTTCGCCCATTCGGAAATGAAAAAGAAGGGAAGCGTTCTGATCAAGCGCGGCAAGAAGAATTTCATAAAAGTGGATTTCACTTAAGCGGTTTGTCGTATGGAAGTGAAGGATAACGGCTTGGTCGAGGATAAGGATGCTGTTCGCAAGGCGAAGAAACTCAAATTCGTAGAGCTGCATGAGGATGTCGTGCTGAACGGCATCTGCATCCCCGCATACACCAGATTGCCTATTATGACCGATAGCGAGATGGTCAAGGGGAGCATGGAGATTGATAAGAACGCCATAATCCTCGGTTTGGCAGAAGCGGTTCGAACGAATGTCGAAAACGAGGACATAGCGTTTTTCAAGAGAATACTTCTTAATGACAGGACTTTGGTCGAACGTCTCATGAAGCAGGTGTCGTCGATAGGCAAGGACAGTTCCATCGATGACATAAAGCGCAATTATCATGCCATACAGCTTCTCAGATGCTTGCAGGAGACCGAGCTTTCATTTGTCAATCAGGCGCTGGCGCTTATCAATATGATTCACGACGAGATAGACGACGAGGCTGCGCTTGAGGATATGGAGGACGAGCTTTTCGAGCTTTTGAAGGCGGGGCTTGAGCTTTATCCGAAATCCTATTCGCTGCTTTTCCACATGGCGGATTATCATAAGAACATGGGCAATTTCGAACTTGCCGAGAAATATGCCGACAAACTGAATGAAAACGGCTATGATGACGATGAAGTCGCGAAGCTGAAAGAGGACATAAGGTATTATTCGGAAAAGAACGAGAGGATTCTCTACATATATGACCTGGTGAATCTCAATCGGATTGACGATGCGATAAGAAGCACCAACGAATTTCTGAGCACGGAAAAGGATGATTGGCATGCCAATTTTCTTCTCGGATGGGCGTATAGGCTGAAGGAAGATTACGAAAACGCCGAAAAATGCCTTTTGCAGAGCGTAGCCAAAGGCGGCGGCGATTTCGCAGAGAACTTCAATGAGCTTTCGCTTGCCGCATGGAATCTGGGCAAAAAGGAGCTTGCGATCAAATACAGCGAGATGGCGGCGGATTTGGATGAGAAATCGGTTGCTTATGCCTGCAATACTGCGATGATGTGCCTTGAAACCAAGGACTACGAGAACGCTTACAGATATTTGTGCGATACGTGGAAGCTTGACAGTAATGATGAGGTTCTCAAGGAGCTCATAGGAAGATACGAGAAAGAGACGGGAAGCGATTTCGCTTATCCCAAGCCGCTGAAGGAGATTGAAAGGCAGGGCGAGAATTGCTGCCATCACGAGAAGCGCCATGATTGATTACAAATACGAAAAAGGCAGGAACATAGGTGAGGCGTTCGGAAAGCTGTTCGAGATCCTGAGTCTTCTGAGGTCGCCCGAAGGTTGTCCGTGGGACAGGAAGGAAACCCCTGAGAGCGCCATAGCCAATTTGAAGTCGGAGCTTTTCGAAGCGCTTGATGAGGTTGTCAGGGGCGATGCGGACGGAATAGTCGAGGAAACGGGTGACATTCTTCTCAATGCCGTCATGCTCATGGTCATATTGAAGGATGTCAAGGGAATCGACCCTGAAAGAATAGTGGATGCGACTTGCAAGAAGCTCGTTTCCAGACACCCTCACGTGTTCACTAAGAGCGTGAAGGCTGCAAACAGCGATGATGCGCTGCAGGTTTGGAATTCTGTCAAGAAAACGGAAGGCAAGGTTGCTGACAAAGATGATTTCTTCTCTAGAATACCTAAATCATGCGGAACTTACGAAAGGGCTGGGGAGGTTTTGGACAAGGCCATAGGCGCTGGGTTCACATGGGAGAAGACGCAGGATGTTCTGGACCAGGCGGCTTCGGAAATCGAGGAAGTCCGACAGGAGATCGTCAGGCAGCCTTTCGATGATAACCTCATGGATATGGAAATAGGCGATATGATCTTCTCGGCTCTTGCAGTGGCGCGATATGTCCGCAAGGATCCGGAGACGTGCTTGCGCAAGTCCTTGGCGAAATTCGAAAAACGCTTCAACAAGATGCGCGCCGAAGCGGACAAGGACGGAATCAGAATCGAAAAGGGGAGCAAGTTTCCGTTGGATGTACTTGACAGATATTGGCGAGATGCCAAAAGGCTGGTCGATGAAGAGGCCGCAGCGGGATCCTAATGCTTAAAGCTTCCGAGTTGCATTACAGACGGGACAGGCGGGGTGCAAGTCCGGCAGGAAAAGAAAGGCTTTCTGTTTTCAGGCCGGAGCAGGAGGAGGTTTTCCGAATCCTCTCGCTTCCTTTTTTCAACAGGTATTCCGATAAGACGCAAGTGTATTTCCTCATGGAGAACGACGACATAACCCACAGGGGGCATCATGTTTATAAGGTGTCGTTTCTTTCCAGACTCATCGCCGCAGCTTTGAATCTCAACGAGACGCTTTGCGAGTCCATATCCCTTGCGCATGACATAGGCCATCCTCCGTTCGCTCATTCGGGCGAGCGCTTTTTGGATAGGATAATGACCGGCAAGGCTGGAATCCATTTCAACCATGCGCTTCAGAGCATCAGGGTCGTTGAGAAAATCTTTCCGCTCGGCTTGTCTTTGGAAACGCTTTGCGGAATCGCTTGCCATTCCGGCTTCCTGTTTGATGAAAAGGGGAGGATAGAAAACGCTTCGTTCGAGCATAATCTTGATAGCTTCGATGGCTTCGACAATTTCATTTCGCAATGCTATGAGGAAGGGCCGAAACTCATCAAGTCGGCTATCGCTCCTTCATTCGAAGGGCGCGTGGTTCGAATATGCGACATAATATCCTATATTTTCCGCGACAGGGAGGATGCGCTGCTCATAGGGTATGACTTCAAATTCGACAATGAAGAGAAAAGTCTGGATGGAGAACGCAAGTTCGTGCAGGATGTGATAAGGCAATCGCAAAGCAAGGGTTGCGTATGCATGAGCCGCAAAGCCATTGAAACGCTTCAAGTCCTGAGAAAGGAAAACTCCGAACTCATATATTCCTCCTCAGACTTCAACAACATAGAGCAAAGCGTGATATACCCTTTGTTCGAGAATCTTTTCATGAGGTTCTTGGACGATTTGAGGAAGGAAGACAGGTCGTCCGTGATTTTCAAGCATCATATCGATTACATAGAAGGATTCAGGAAAAACAGTCCGGCTTGCCGGCCGAACGGGCCTTATTACAGGATAGACAGCGAAGCGGACTATTTTCTCATCGCCTCCGATTTCCTTTCGAGCATGAGCGATGATTATTTCATTTCGATTTGCAGGCTGTATTTTCCCAACATAGCGAAAAAACTCGCCCTCACCGGATATTTCGAAGGCTTCAACCCGAACAAGCGGCGCAAGACCACGGCAATTCTAACTCCCCCTTTATTCGATATTTGACAAATCTTTGCCATTCGGTTTACAATCTAACAAAATAATCTTTTGAAAAAAAGGAGTTTTTTCATGAAAAGGAAAATTGCTATTATCGCAATGGTGGCGTTCGTGTCCGTTTCATCACTGTTCGCCGCCAGCAGTTTCGGTGGTAAGGCCAGGCTGAGACTTGGTGTCAAGAAAGACACTAACAACGATAACTTCAGATATGGTATGGAAGATGCCAGCGATGCCAACTTCAATTTCGAACTTCTTGAGAACACCAAGAACATCGCAGGCAAGGGTTCCACTTACGCTGAAATCAGCGCGATTGCTAAGATAAGATTTAAGAGGGTGACCGATTCTCTCACTTTCAACTGGAATGACATTTCCCTGACCGATAGGCTTCAGTACATGATCGGCTTGAATTACGCCAACTTGGTGTTCGATGCCGAGAAGAACTTCAAGCTCGGTATTTCCGGAATATCGCCTGTTCAGAGATATGCGCAAGGATGGGAAGTCGAACTTGATAACGGCAACACCATCGGCACGACCCCGTTTATGACGTTCAATACCGCTTTCAAGAGCGATAACGACTATTACCAGAACTACGTAAGGGCTCACGGCGGCTGGCTGCCTGCGATGACGCTTACTTATGGCAAGGCTGCTTTGTCTTTGGGTCTTGCCGGCGGATATGGACCTGGAAGCAAGGATGACCCGAGCTACCTCGTTCTGCTTCAGGGCAACGACATGGTTGTTTCGGACGGCACGAAGCTTTCCGGAAACATCGGTATATTCCGCAACAACGCTCTCATAGTTCCTGGGGTGACAGTGACAGAGGATGGACCGCAGCACCAGACTTCGGATCAGACGCATTTGCTCTATGGTGCTAAGCTTGATTACAAGAAAGACGATGTGGCTCTTAAGATCGGTGCGACTGGTAACGCCAAGATCGCTTCCGGCGATGATCTGCCTTTCACCGATGTCGATGAGGCGAACGCAATCGAAGCGTCTTTGAACTTCGCTTATACGGGCGATATCAAAGCCTCCATCGATGCTTGGTTCCTTGATAACCAGGCTCTTTGGGCTGATGATGATGAGCCGGATTGGGTCACTTATGAGAACACTGCCGATCTCGGTTATGTCTATCGAAGGGCAGATGGTTCTTTCCTCGGAAAGGAGCAGCGCAGGGGCGTGAACAACGTCACTCTTCACAAGGCTCTTTCCGTGAGGGCTAATGTCCAGCCGATCGACATGCTCGGAATAACCCTCAGGGGTCAGGACCTCCTCAACCAGTGCATAATCGGCTTGGATGCTCCCATCAAGGTTTCCGATGATCTCACGATTACACCGACTTTCGAGTACACCGTGGATACTGAGAAGACCTATGCTGACGGTTCTTGGTCGAACAACGGCGAGGCTAACCCGATCATCGAAGGTCAGGTCGCTTGCAACTACAAGCAGCCGATGTACACCATCTACGGATATATCAGAGCTGGTTCCGAACTCCATGCTGATAGGTTCCAGAAGGACGGCAAGGCCGGTTCGAATTCTCTTTGGATCAAGCCATACCTCAACATCCAGACCAGAAATCTGATTGATGGCGCCAGGCTTACCTTCCAGTGGAGCCATGGAACGTTCAACACCGATGGCGAGTTGGACGGATGGGTTCCCAGCGACAAGTACCATGCAGGTTCGGGTATCGGAAGGATTTATGTCGAAGCAAGAATCGACTTCAAATAATAAGAATTGACTCGATAACAATTTCGGGCTCCTGGGTCGTTAGGCTTCAGGAGCCTTTTTTTATTGGAGGTTTTCCTGAAGGGCGCTTCTAAAAATCCCAGAGTCCAAACCTGCCAGATGTCCTTCCGACTGAAAAGCCACAAGCATCTTCGAACAGCAGGTTTTTAGAAGTGCCCTGAAATTTTTTTCTTCATGATGCTCGCCCTTCCGTCGCATAGCATCCGTTTCGAAAAAAATTCCAGGGCAACCTCCTGATTGCAACTTTTACGGAAAAAGATATAATAGGAATAATAATATATTGTTCGTCTATTATAATAGAGGAGAATGAGAGATGAAGGACAAAGTAACGATTGGAATGTACATCGATCAGCTTAGGGGTTATGATACTTCTAAAATGTATCTGAACGATTTTTATCACACCTGGAAGGAAAGCGATGACGAGATCGCTGCTACCTTCACTGTGGCTGAGATTCTCAGGGGGCTTAGGGAAAACAACATTTCCAGCAAGGTCTTCAAGTCGGGTCTTGGAATTTCGCTTTTCAGGGACAACTCGACTAGGACGAGGTTCAGCTTCGCTTCCGCTTGCAATCTTCTCGGACTCGAGGTTCAGGATTTGGATGAGGGCAAGAGCCAGATAGCGCACGGCGAGACCGTTAGGGAAACGGCCAACATGATTTCGTTCATGGCTGATGTCATCGGAATCAGGGATGACATGTATATAGGAAAGGGCCACGCCTATATGAAGGAAGTCGCCGATGCTGTTCAACAAGGCTACAGGGATGGCGTTCTCGAGCAGAGGCCTACCCTTGTCAATCTTCAATGCGACATCGACCACCCGACTCAGACGATGGCTGATATGCTTCATGTCATCAATTATTTTGGCGGCGTCGATAAGCTCAAGGGAAAGAAAGTCGCTATGACTTGGGCATACAGTCCCTCTTATGGCAAACCGCTCTCTGTTCCGCAGGGCGTGATCGGCCTTTTCTCGAGGTTCGGCATGGAAGTGGTTCTCGCGCATCCGGAAGGCTACGACATCATGAAGGACGTCGAGGACGTCGCCAGATCCAACTCGCTCAAGAGCGGCGGTTCGTTCAGGAAAGTCAATTCGATGGAAGAGGCTTTCGAGGGTGCGGACATCGTTTACCCTAAGTCTTGGGCTCCGTATTCCATTATGGAGGAAAGGACAAGGCTTGTCGAAACGGGCGACAAGCAGGCGCTTGCCGACCTTGAAAGAAGGTGTCTTGAGAACAACGCCAGGTTCAAGAATTGGGAGTGCACCGAAGAGCTTATGGCTTCCACGAGGAACGGCAAGGCTCTCTATCTGCATTGTTTGCCCGCTGATATTACGGGTGTTTCATGCGAAGCCGGCGAGGTTTCCGCTTCTGTTTTCGACAGGTATAGGGATCCTCTTTACAAGCAGGCTTCTTTCAAGCCTTATATCATAGCCGCGATGATCTTCCTTTCGAAGTTCAAGAATCCTGCGGAAAAGCTACAGCAGCTGCTTGACGAGGCTAAGCCGAGAATCAAATAAGGATTGATTCGATTATGCGGAGCAAACCGTAAAGTGCCGTTTGCTGCGTATCCGCGCTGCTGCGTGGTTAGGGGGCGATGGGATTTTCCTGTCGCCTTTTTTATTAGAGGTATTTTCAAAATTCCTTTCTTCACGCTACTCGCTCTTCCAGCGTAAGCCGCAAGTCCTTCGGATTCACCTCCGGAACGGGCATATACACAAAGTATTAGCCCGTTCCGGAGGGGAACGCCCTACGTCGGAATAGACTTCGCATCGTTTTGAAATCAATTTTGAAAAGACCTAATTAGAGATGATTGCCTTGAGATAAATTTTGGGACAATCTCCCTCGTTCGGATTTCTAGAAGCATTTGGGTTTTTAGAAGCGTTCCGGATATGCTGGTTATCGGCTGGCTGATTCCGGAAGCGGTTTATTAGGAGAAGATAAATGTTTGCGAGAAAGATGGCGGCATTGATGCTGCTGATGGTTTTGACTTGTTTTTCATGCGCCAAGAACGCTGAAGGCGCAAAGGGTTCGGCTGATGTCGAGGCGACAGGTTCCGAGAGTTCCGAATCCGGTTCCAGACCAACCGATTATGTTCAAATAAACGACAATGCCTTGAAGGTTAAGAGAGCGAACGGCGAGACGGTTGAGATCGCGCCTTGCGCCCCGTCGAACACCTGCGATGATGTCGCCTATGCCCTTGCGATGCAGATTATCGGCAATATCAAGGGCATCTATTCCGAGGTCTATGGCAGGGAGCAGAAAGCGAACCTTTCCGATTCCGAAATCGGTTCTTTCCTTCAGGGCTTGCTTGATGCGGAAAACGGCAGGGAGTTGGATTACGGATTCATGATGGATATTGGGAATCGTCTTCAGGCCGATGCGGATGCGAAAAGGGCCAAGAGCCGCGAAGCAGCCGAGAACTATTTCAAATCGTTGGAGGCTCGCGAAGACATAATCAAAACTGATTCGGGTCTTATGTATGAGGTGATTGCCGAAGGCGACGGCAATGGCGGAATCGATAGCGAATCGAAAGTGAATGTAGATTATGTCATGTCGGTCTATCAGGAAGGCGCGCCTGATAACAAAGTCGAGGCGGATAGCAATCAGGATATTGATTTCATCGTTTCCAATCTGATTCCCGGAGCTATCGAGGGTTTGAAGCTTATGAGGGAAGGCTCTGAGTATGTGTTCTATATAAATCCCGAACTCGGATACGGACCTGTTGCGGTAAGCCCCGTAATCGGACCGGATTCGTATCTCATATTCAAAGTGAAGGTCAACAAGATACATCCGGACGAAACGCCTGAAGATAGTGAAGCGCCTTCTTCCGAACGGACTGAATAGGCGGCTGACAAGCGCTTTGCAAGGAGGACTTGCTTATGAGTAGGAATGGCGTAGTGAACAGAAGCGTCAATCTCTTGGTTGCGGGAATAATATCATTGGTTGCCGTAATTACGGGAATTCTGTTGCTGTTCTATACCTACGACACGATGAAGGCGATTACCGTAGTCATCGGCATAGCCGCTTTATTCGTAGCCATTCGTTCGTTGATGATATCCAAGGAGATCGATGATCCGAGTCTTAAATCATCCATGAAGGTCAGGGCTTTGATATCGATAGCGGTAGCCGTCATGATGATAGTTTTCCCGTCTCTCTTATACAACGTCAATAAGTATATCTGGTATTTTGTGATTTATTTGGCGGCTTTCGTGCTGATTTCGTCGGGGGTGCTGGCGATTGCGCAAGCGATATTGTTCAAATCGGAATGGTGGAAAAGCTCGCTGATTTTCGAAGGGCTGCTTTCATTAGTGGCAGGATTGGCTTTGCTTCCCGATGTAATGACGAGGTTTTTAGGCGATTTCATATTGAAGCTGTTCGGAATCGCATTGGTGGTGCTGGGCGTTTGCTATTTCATATCGAACTTCAACAGGCGATACGATTTGAAGGAGATATAGGCTTACGCTCGACATCGTTCTGATATGCGCGACGGCGCTTTGCATTGGCATGAGCGCCGTTTTCTTTTTCATGTGGCGGAATACCGTCCGCAAGTATTCGCTTCGGGAAACCGAAAAGCTTATCCGGAAATATCGGGACGAGTTCAATGGCATCGTAAGCGAAAAGCTGGAAATAACTCAGGAAAAGGCTATTGAAATCACAGACAGGTTCAATTCCGTAGAAGGCGAGATCGAATATTTCAACCAAAGGATGCGTGAAGCGAAAGCGCTCCTCATGAAGCTCGACAATACTAACGAACTGATACAGAATACCGTCGAGAAGAATCTGAGCCGCGATGAAGCGCTTATCACGATGAATAAGGAACTCGAGGACCTGAAGAGGAAGATAAGCAGTTCGGATGGAGGACTAAGCGGCGCTATGGCTGAAATGGTGAACGGCATGGAAGAGGCGTTGAAGAGGATAAAGGCTGTCGAGACGAGCAATGCTAAGCTAAGAAAGGATTTTGACGATTTCGAGCATATCATTGTCAGCATAGTGGAACGGCTTAAGGTTTTGGAGAAGTAGATGAAAAGAACTATAAGGGAGATATTGCAATTGAGCGCGGGAAGCGAAGCGACGGCTACCGGTTGGGTGAAAACGAAAAGAGACAGCAAGAACGTCGCTTTCATTTCCCTTGGGGACGGAACATGTTTCGATGCGCTCCAAGTCGTCATAGATAAAAGCAATTTCAAGGATTTGGGTGTGGTCGAAGCCATGAACACTGGCGCGTCATGCCAATTCGAAGGCGCGCTCGTCGAGAGCGTCGGAAAGAACCAGAGCGTGGAGCTTCAGGCGAAGAGCTGCAAGATGTTCTGCAATGCGGATGACTCCTATCCGCTTCAGAAGAAAAGGCAGACATTCGAGTTCTTGAGGGAGATGCCCCATTTGCGCGGCAGAACCAACACTTTCGGCGCGGTTATGAGGGTGAGAAGCCTTTTGGCGTTTGCCATACACAAGTTCTTTCAGGAGAAAGGTTTTTTTTACCTCAACACGCCTCTTGTAACCACATCTGATTGCGAAGGCGCGGGCGAGATGTTCGAGGTGACCACTTTGGACATCTCCAAGCCGCCCAGAACGAAGGACGGCGATGTCGATTTCGCTAAGGATTTCTTTTCCAAGAAAGCGTTTCTGACGGTTTCGGGACAGCTTGAAGGCGAATCGTATGCGACGGCAATAAGGAACATATACACTTTCGGCCCGACTTTCCGTGCGGAGAAATCATCTACTACCAGGCATTTGGCTGAGTTCTGGATGGTGGAGCCGGAAATGGCCTTTTACGATTTGAACGACGATGCCGACCTCGCCGAAGAATTCCTGAAGCATATTTTCAAATATGTTCTCGACAACGATGCTCGCGATATGGAATTTTTCGACAAGTTCATTTTGGAAGGCGTGACCGAAACCATAAGGCACGTGATCGAAAAGCCGTTCGTGCGCATGTCATACACGCAAGCGATCAAGGAATTGGAGAAGAACAACAAGAAGTTCGAATATCCCGTGAAATGGGGCTCCGACATTCAGACCGAGCACGAGCGCTACATAAGCGAGACCGTATGCAAGGCCCCTGTGATCCTCACCGATTATCCCAAGGAGATAAAAAGCTTCTACATGAAAGCGAATGACGACGGCAAGACTGTCAGAGCCATGGATGTTCTCGTTCCGCGTCTCGGTGAAATCATAGGCGGCAGCGAGAGGGAGGAGAACTACGATAAGCTTCTCGCAAAGATTCGCGAGCTCGGGCTCAAGGAAAGCGAATACGAGTGGTACTTGGATCTTCGCAAGTTCGGCAGCGTTCCACATTCCGGATTCGGTCTCGGCTTCGAGAGGGCCGTTCTTTATCTGACAGGCATGCAGAACATAAGGGATGTGATAGCATATCCGCGTTTTTGGAAATCTGAGAAATAAAGGGAGGATAATATGGGTTTGATTAAGGCGCTGACAGGAAGCGTAGGCTCTATGTTCGGCGATCAATGGAAGGAATACTTCTATTGCGAGGCGATTTCGAGCGATACTTTAGTCGTGAAGGGCGTTAAGCGGACAAGCAGCCGAAGCTCAAATACGAAGGGAACCGATAATGTCATTTCGAACGGTTCCGGAATCGTTGTTGCTGACGGGCAATGCATGCTGATAGTCGATCAGGGCAAAGTCGTCGATTTGTGTTCCGAGCCCGGTCTCTACACTTTCGACAAGTCATCCGAGCCTTCGATATTCTCATCCGGTCTCGGCAAAGGGATAATCGATTCCTTCAAGACGATCGGGAGAAGGTTCGCCTACGGCGCTGATGCCGCTACGGATCAGAGGGTGTATTATTTCAATACGAAGGAGATAACCGACAACAAGTTCGGCACGCAGAACCCCGTTCCCTTCAGGGCTGTGGATTCGAAAATCGGGCTTGATCTGGATGTTTCCATAAGATGCGCCGGCATCTATTCGTATCGCGTGACCGATCCTTTGAAGTTTTACGCCAATGTTTGCGGAAACATATCATCCGATTTCAAAAGAAGCGAGATAGACAGCCAGCTCAAGGCGGAGTTCGTTTCCGCTCTTCAGCCTTCGTTCGGCAGGCTTTCGCAATTGGAGTTGCGCCCCAACCAAATACCGTTGCACACAACTGAGCTTGAAAATGCGCTCAATGATTCTTTGTCGCAGAAATGGGGAGGCATGCGTGGGATCGAGGTTTCTTCCGTTGCCATAATATCATTGACATTGCCTGACGAAGATGCCGACATGATAAAGAAAATCCAAAAGGCGGCTATTCTTCGTGATCCGCTTATGGCGGCGGCAAGCATGACCGAAGCGCACAATACTGCCATTCAGAATGCCGCTTCGAACTCCGCCGGAGCGATGAACGGCTTTGTCGGAATGGGAATGGCTGGAAGCATGAGCGGAATGGGCGGTGCAGGAAACATCCAGTCTCTCTATCAGATGGGTATGAACAGAAGTCAGATGGGAGCAGGTCAGAACCAAGCTAGCATGAATCAGAACCAAGGTCGATTCGGCGGTCAATTCGCAGGCCAGCCCCAGTCGGGTTTTTCCCAGCCGCAGTTCACGCAGCCCCAACCTGCGCAACCGCAGCCTATGCAATCCCAGCCTGCGCAGTCCGGATGGAAATGCTCATGTGGAACGGTGAACAGCGGGAAATTCTGCACGGAGTGCGGCAGCCGCCGTCCGCCTCAGGAATTCCGCTGCGATAAGTGCGGCTGGAAGCCGTCCGACCCTGCCAATGTGCCGAAGTTCTGCCCGAATTGCGGCGACAGGTTCGACGAGTATGATATTGTATAGGAGGTTCTTTTAAGACTGCTTCCTTCATGCTGCTTGCTCTTCCGTCGCATAGCATTTTCCTCTAAAATGCGCAAATGCACAAAGCATTGGCGATTTTCTCGAAAAATGCTCTGCGGCAGAATAGACTTCGCATCATTTTGAAATCAGTTTTAAAATAACCTCTATAAGAGGTTTCTTCGAGCAGCAGGTTTTTTTAAAGCACCCCGAAGATTTCGAAACTGCTTCCTTCATGCTGCTTGCTCTTCCGTCGCATAGCATTTTCCTCTAAAATGCGCAAATGCACAAAGCATTGGCGATTTTCTCGAAAACGCTCTGCGTCGGAACGAGCTTCGAGATCGCTTTTTAGGAGTTGTCTAATGTCCGATGTCAATCATTACAAATGTCCGTTGTGCGGCGCCCCTATCAATTACGTTCCCGGCACCGATGTCCTTTCGTGCGATTATTGCGGTACAAACGTTCAGGTCTCTTCGCTGACGCAAGCAAGCGAAGAAAAAAGTTTTAATTGGAAAAGCGATTCGGGCTCGGCGAAGACGGACGGACAGCCTGAGCGCGAATATGTCTGCAAGTCTTGCGGGGCGAGCATCGAATCCTTTGAGGATTCCTTTACGACGGCTTGTCCGTATTGCGGAAACAATGTCGTCGTGAGCGATGAGACGACAGGCGGCAGCAGACCGAACCTCATAATACCTTTTGGCCTCAAAGCCGATGAAATAAGGCAGAGGATTTCGGATTACCTGAAGAAGCTGAAGCTTTTGCCGAATGGTTTTTCGGCGGCTGCCAAAGCAGGCGAGCTCAAAGGCATCTATGTTCCTTTTTGGCTTTTTGAGTGCACGGCCGACGGTTCGATCAGTCTTCATGCCCAGAAGGAGAGCAGCGTCACCAGGTCGTTCAGAATCGAATCCTCTTCGACATCTGCGCCGGGCGCCAGGCAAGGAAATACTCGTCAGGAAACCGTTAGGAAGATTTCGCACTATCGCTTGGAAAGGGAAGGCAGGTTCGAGTTTTCAAAGCTTCCTGTGGATGCTAGCACCCATTTTGACGATGAGGCTATGGATGTGCTTGAGCCTTACGACTACGGAAAGCTCATAGAGTTCGACACTGCATATTTCACTGGCTACTTGGCAGAGAAGTTCAACACATCGTATGAGAATGAGACGAGTCGTGGCTTCGCTAAAGTCAGAGAAGGAATTCTCGATTATTTCAAAAATGCGGAATCCGGTTATTCTAGTTTGACTGTCGAGAAAGACGATATGAAAATCGAAATCGATAATGTGCAATATGCCATGCTTCCCGTGTACGCTTTGAATTTTTCATTCAAAGGCGAAAACCATCGCATTTATGCAAACGGGCAGACTGGCAAGGTAACAGCCGACCTTCCTGTTGACGCAGGCAAATCATGGAAATATTCCATTTTGACATTTTTGCCGGTTTTTGCTTTGGCATTCGCAATTTGCATGTTCATTTGAAAAGGAGGTGGGATTATGATGGAAAAGCTTGCAACCAATTATCCTTTCATAATAGGGGCTTTCATCTTGTCGGCATTTATAGCTTTCATAGTATGGCTGTCTCTCCGTTCGCAAATGAAATACCAGAAGACGAGGCAAGTCAACATGACCTATTTGAACGCCGATAATGTTCGGATTCGCAAAAGCAAGGACATTTTCCTGTACGAAGAAACCAGCGGTGGTGAGGACAAGTAGGAAGAATAGTTTGATCCTGAGTTTAGTTATGTTGTTTTACGCAAATCGATTTGTGTCAAATTAATTTGCGTAAAATTACAGCGCGTTCGGAGGAATGCCCTATTTAAATTTTCTTATCGTCAGCGAGGAACCCGCCTTTTTCAACATAGGCGTTTATAGCGCGAATAGCAGAAGGTTCGGATATAGGCAATTCGATGTAGTGACCCAAGATGACGACGGATATGTTTCATGGGAATGCAAATACACCAACAAGAAAGTTTCCATCGGAACCGTTTCGGAAGAGGAAGAGCAGGCGCTGAACAGCGAGTTCGGCATTTCGAGAACAGGCTTCATATCGAAAAGCGGATTCACGGATGAAGTGCTGCATCGCAAGCCAGGCTATTTGCACTCTTTGGCGGAATTATATGATGAGAAGCTTGACTTGTAGAGCGGTATCAAGGAAACATTTGCCATCAAGGAAATATTTTGTAGAAAAACCGCTTTTATACTATAATGTGAAAGATTATGATTAGCGCATCGAATATTTCACTTTCATACGGAACGCAGGTTCTGTTCAAAGACGTGAATATAAAGTTCACGAGCGGAAATTGCTACGGAATCATCGGGGCCAACGGAGCAGGGAAATCCACATTCATGAAAATACTGTCCGGAGAAATAGAGCCGGATTCCGGAAACATCACCATAACCCCGGGCGCGAGGATGGCCGTCCTCAAGCAGAATCATTTCGAGTTCAACGAATTCACAGTTCTCGACACCGTCATAATGGGATTCAAGAAGCTGTACGAGATAAAGAAAGAACGCGAGGAGATTTATCAGAAAGAGGATTTCACGGACGAAGACGGCATAAGGGCGAGCGAGCTTGAAACCGAGTTCGCCGAACTCGGAGGCTGGGAAGCCGAATCGGATGCCGCCACTTTGCTTTCGAGCATCGGGGTCGTCGCTTCTCTTCACGACAAGTTCATGAAAGATATCGAGGATACGGACAAGGTCAGGGTGCTTCTCGCTCAGGCGTTGTTCGGTAATCCCGACATATTGCTGCTTGACGAGCCGACGAACCACTTGGATCTTGAAAGCATCGTCTTTTTGGAGAATTTCCTTCTGGATTTCAAGAACACGGTCATAGTGGTGTCGCATGACAGGCATTTTCTGAATACCGTTTGCACGCATATCGCTGACGTCGATTTCGGTAAGATAACCTTGTTCGTGGGCAACTACGACTTCTGGTATGCTTCTTCGCAAATCGCCGCAAGGCAGGCAAAGGACGAGAAGAAGCGCGCTGATGAGAAAATCGCCGAATTGAAGGAATTCATACAGCGCTTCGCTTCGAATGTTGCGAAATCCAGACAGGCCACGAGTCGCAGGAAATTGATCGAGAAGCTTACCGTGGAAGACATCAAACCGTCATCGAGGAGATTCCCTTATGTTGCATTCAAGCCCGGCAGGGAGATAGGGAACAAGGTTCTGGAGCTCAACGGGCTTTCCTACGAGAATGCAGGCGAAACGCTTTTGAACAACTTGTCTTTTATAATCGAACCAGGTGACAAGGTTGCTTTCGTAGGGCCAATGCACTCTTCCAAAACAGCGCTCTTCGACATAATCTGCGATAGGGTGAAGCAGGCATCCGGCGATTTCGGGTGGGGCGTGACCACATCAGTCAGCTATTTTCCGAAAGACAACGATTTCATGTTCCAAAACGATGATACGATATTCTCGTGGCTGTCGAGATTCGCACCGCCTGATTCGGATGAGACATTCATCAGGTCTTTTCTGGGCAGAATGCTTTTTTCGGGTGACGAGGTGTTCAAGAAAGTCAAGGTGTTGTCAGGCGGAGAGAAGGTCAGGTGCGTGCTTTCCAAGATGATGCTTGAGAATTGCAACGTGCTTGTTTTCGACGAGCCGACTAGTCATCTCGATTTGGAAAGCATACAGTCGCTGAACAACGGGCTTGTCGATTTCAAAGGAGTGATTCTTTTCAATTCGCATGACCACGAATTCATATCGTCCATCGCCAATAGGATAATAGAGTTCACGCCGAACGGAATCATAGACAGGCGCGAAGGCTTCGACGATTATCTGAATGATGAGGCGGTTAGGGAAAAGAGGGCGCAGCTTTCCGGAGGAAAAGATATAAAGCTGTCGATTTAGAAACGTTTTTCAAGTTTTGTTCTGAAAGGGTGGTATTCAGATACATATAGGAGGAGGAAACAGATGAGAGAATTGAAGACGATTGACGAAGTTAACTTCAAAGGCAGAAGGGTTCTTATCAGATTTGATTTCAATGTGCCGGTGAAGGATGGCGTGATTCAGGACGATGAGAGAATAGTTCAGAGCTTGCCTACGCTGAATTTGGTGCTTTCCAAAGGCGGAATCCCTGTCATAATGGCCCATTTCGGCAGGCCGAAGGGCGAGGCGAATCCGAAATACAGCCTTGCTCCAGTGGCGAAGAGGCTTGAGGAGCTCATAGGGAAAAAGGTCGTTTTGCTTGGCGACATCACCAGCGATGCGACTTATGAGAAGATAAAGGCCGCAGAAGTCGGAGATGTAATTCTTCTTGAAAACATAAGGTTCGAGAAAGGTGAGGAGAAGAACGATAAGGAGCTGTCCAAGGCGCTCTCGAAATTCGCCAATGTCTATATCAATGACGCATTCGGATGCGCGCACAGGAATCATGCCTCTACCGAAGGCGTAACGCATTTCATCGACGATTGCTATGCGGGTTTCCTTATGAAAAAGGAAATAGACATTCTCTCAAAACTCAGAAAGAATGCCGATGCTCCATTCGTGGTGATTGTCGGAGGCTCCAAGGTTTCATCGAAGATAAGCGTTCTTGAGAGCTTTTTGAAGATCGCCGACAAGATAGTGATCGCAGGAGCGATGGCCTATACATTCCTCAAAGCGCAGGGTCATGCTGTCGGAAAGAGCATGGTGGAGGATGATTATCTCGAAACGGCTCTTTCGTTCCTCAATAGGGCTGCTGAACTTAAGAAGAAGATTGTTCTTCCTTCGGACCATGTGTGCGCTAAGGAGTTCGACGCTTCTGCTGAGCCTGTGGCCGTTAACAGCGTCGATATTCCGGAAGACCTGATCGGCATGGACATAGGGGAGAAGACGCTTGCGGATATCAAGAAGGCGATAGGCGGAGCAAAGACCGTGTTCTGGAACGGACCTGCCGGAGTGTTCGAGTTTGATAATTTCGCCAAGGGAACCAATGAAATCGCTCGCATGATAACTTCTTTGAGAGATGCCAAGACGGTTGTCGGCGGCGGAGATAGCGTCAGCGCCATCAAAAAGAGCGGGCTTAGCGACAAGATATATCATGTTTCGACCGGAGGCGGCGCATCGCTTGAATTCCTTGAAGGCAGATATTTCGATAGTCTGACGGCGTTGTACAGAAGAGGCAATCGCAGAAAGCTCGTGGCCGGTAACTGGAAGATGAACATTACGAAGCCGGAGGGCCTTGAAATCGCAACTTATCTTAGGGATAAGGCTGATGTTCAGAACGTTGAAATTGCACTTTGTCCCGAATTCCCGCTTCTTGATTGCGTTGCTAGCACTCTTTCGAAGTCTCAGATCGATGTGTATGCGCAAAATGTGAACGAAAACGAGAAGGGCGCGTATACAGGCGAGGTTTCCTGCGAGGTAGTCAAATCGGTCGGCGTTCGCAAAACCATTCTCGGGCATAGCGAGAGAAGGGAGTTCTTCACTGAAACGAATTCATTGCTGAACAAAAAGCTCAAGAGGGCTTTCGAATACGGTTTCGATGTGATCCTGTGCGTGGGCGAGGATAAGCTGAGAAGGAAGGTCGGCTCTTGGAAAAGATTTCTCGCGTTCCAGCTCACCAACTGCTTGAAGGGGATTTCCCCTGCGGATGCGAAGGAGCACCTGATCATCGCTTACGAGCCTATATGGGCGATTGGAACCGGCAAAAGCGCGACGGCTGAAGATGCTGAAGAGGCGATTTCGTATATAAGGGGCAGGATTGCCAAGATATTTTCGGAACGCATAGCGGATAATATCAAGATTTTGTATGGCGGTTCTGTCACGCCCGAAAACGCTAACGAGATCATGACGCAGAACGACATCGACGGCGTTCTCGTCGGCGGCGCATCGCTCAACAAGGAGAAGTTTTCTAAGATATGCGAAGTCGCCGCAGCACTGTAGAAAGAGGTTTTTCAAAAAGAAGGGTTCTATGCTGAACAGAAAAATATTGTTTTTCGTTTTGCTTTCGGGTGTGTGCGCATCTGCGTTTTCGATGAATTTAGGAGCGTCGGCGTCTCAGCAAGAGGTCACGACTGCCCAGCCAGGTGGTGCCGCCGTATATCAGTCGCCGGTCGAAGAGGGGTTCAAACTCGGATTCGGAATCGGTATTTATGGGACTTTCGACGGTGAAAAAGTGGTTCATTTCGGAGGAATGCCATCGGTTAGCGTTCAGACGAGCATAATCAAGGATGTGGCATCTTTGGGCATCGGCGCTGAATTTGCGAATGTTTCAGGCTCTGATACCAGGAGGAAAATGCTTTTCGAGTTGAAGGTTCGAGATGAGTTCTTGTTCAAGATAATGAGGGCGACGCCTCAGAACCAATATAACGACACCTATCTCGGATTGGTCGGCGAATACAAGCTTGTCACCAATTCCGCAGATCCGACTATGTATATGCTGGGTGCGGTCTTAAGAAGCGAAGGAACCAAGACGCCGTTATACGGGACGGCCGATCTCGGCATAGCATGGTATAAGGATAGCTCCGACGTCTGCTTTGTCGGGTCATTGGGCATAGGAGCAAGGTTCTAGTTCTATCGCCTTAAGCAAGATTGCTTGATCACATAAAATTTTGGCTTCCTCTTTGATGGGGAAGCTTTTTTATTTTATTATTGAGACCTTTTTCAAAATTTCTTGGCTATGTCCGAAAGTTCGACTGATAGGACAGGGCCGTGGAGCCGGAGAGGTGCCGGAGAGGCGCGTTTCGGGGAGGAAACCCTAATGCAGGATGAGGCTTTGTATCTTACGGTGCTTCGCATCCGCGATTACGTTGTATGCCTATCCAAATGGGTTTTTGCCCTGGAGCGCGCATATCCGACGCATATCCGGCGACTGGATATGGCTGAATAAATGATCAGTCATTTATTCGGACATAGCCGGATTTTTCGCACTTGTGACAATTCCGCGTTTTTGTCGTCTATAAATGGTATGTGTGATTTTATATGTGGCGAAAAGGAAACGTTGGGCAAGAAGCCTTATGAAATTGACAATCATATTGTAGCCCGCCTCGGCGTTCCGTCGCTTCGCCCCCAGCAGCGGCAGGTGCTGGAGAAGGTTATGGGATGCTACGACGACGTTTTCGCTGTTCTTCCTACGGGAGCGGGCAAAACGCTGTGCTTCATGTATTATGCGCTCGCTTGCGGAGGGGTGGTGGTGATCGTTTACCCTTTGCTGTCCCTTATGAACGATCAGATCAGGCGCTTCAGGAAGGCGGGCATAGATGTTGCGGTTTTGCGTGGAGGCCAGACTAAAGGTCAGAGGGCGGATGCCCTGTCCGCTATCGGCTCCGGGCGTGTTAAGGTCGTGATGACAAACCCCGAAACGCTTATGCAGGAGCAGGTGCTGAATTCGCTCGCCAAATTGACGGGTGCAAGCGTGGTTTTCGATGAGGCTCATACGATTCCGCAATGGGGTGATACGTTCAGACCCGCAATGTTGCGTCTTGGCGATGCTCTGGCGCTTTTGGATGTAAAGAGGGTCTTGGCATTCACAGCTACGGCCAATGAGGAAACGATATCCGGCTTTGCCAGGATTTTGCATAGGCCGCGCTCGCTAACAAGGCTGACGTTCAGTTCGGATAGGAAGAATATAGAATACAGGCGCGCTATTGCTGTTTCGAGGATGCAGGCGATTGCCGCTATTCTTGCATCTTGTGAGAGACCGTGCGTTGTTTTCTGCAACAGCAGAACCAAGGTGGAGGCACTTGGAAATTTCATAAGGTCAAAATACCCGGATTATCCTGTCGGATGCTATCATGCTGGATTCGGCAAGAAGGAGCGTGAGCGAATCGAGGATTGGTTCAGATATTCCGACGATGCGGTTCTGGTGGCGACATGCGCCTATGGGATGGGCATGGATAAGAGCAATATAAGGACATCCATTCATTTTTGCTTGCCGGACAGTGTGTCGGCGTTTCTCCAGGAGTCGGGTAGAATCGGCAGGGACGGCGACCCGAGCGTGTCGTGGGCGATAGTCAAGCGCAGTGAAATGATGTTTTGCAAATCAGAGAAGCGCATGTTCCTGCTCTCGACGTTTTTAGGTGGCGATTGCATTAGAGCGACTCTTTTGGCGGAAATGGGGGAAAGGCTTGAAACGATTGAACTTTCGGAAAGCAAGGGTCGTGGGTGCCATTCTTGCGATGTCTGTTTGAATAGGCGTGAAAAGGATGCTTTGGGCGAAATGATAGCGGATTTCATGCGTAAGACTAGATGCGTCTTTAATGAGAATGCTGCGATATTGGCTCTTATCGGGACGAGAAGCAAGGTTGTTCCTTGCAGTTGGCTGATTCCATGCTTCGGCGCATTGAAGGATATCGATAGGCGCATGGTATTCGAGGGCGTGCACGAGGCGTACTTGATTCGGAAATCGAATAGGAGACATTTACGGAAACGTTTTTCTATTTTGGCGAAGATTTGTATGATATTGAATGGCGTTGGCAAAAAAAATAAAATTGGATATCAGGTGAACAACTATGGCTGAATTGAAAAAGATATCGTACGAGAAGACAAACAGGTTCGTCTTGTTCCTTAAAATGCTGAAAGGCGTCAGCAACAATGCTATCGAGAGGCTCGTTCAGGACTTTTCTTTGGATGGATTGCCCGATGTCTATGACAGGGCCGTTCTCGATGCTTTTATGGAAAAGGTGTCGGAAATCAATAAAAGCGATCGGAAGCAGGCTTTTGATTTTTCGAGGATGGAGCGAAGTCAGGTAGATGAGGCGTTGGAGAAATGCAGGCATTGCGAGGAAGTGTTGAAGAACAGCAATGCTTCGTATTGCACGAGATTTGATGATGTCTATCCATGGCAGATAAGGGATAGCAGGTATTTGTGCCTTGGCGGAGGCAAGATGTTAAGTAGCGTCATTCCAAGCGTTTTGTATTGCAAAGGTGATGTCGGCACGGCTTTTTCCACTGTCAAGGCGTGTGCTGTCGTCGGTGCGAAGCAATGCTCCGAATATGCCATTGAAGCAGGCAGGAAGGTTTCCGCATCGGCTGTGTCCAAGGGTTACGCGGTTGTCGGAGGGCTTATGCCCGGATGCGAAACAGCAGGGCATGAAGGCTGTTTGCAAGCAGGGGGAAAGACCATCGCGGTTATGGCTTCCGGCATCGACAACGCTTGTCCTCCTCAGGACTCTGACCTTGCTGAAAGAATTGTTTCCAAAGGCGGCCTTTTGCTATCGGAACAGCATCCCGGAACATCCTTCACTTCCTTTTCGCTAATGGGGCGCAACAGGATTCAAGCGTTGCTTTCCGATAAGGTGATAGTCTTGCAGTCTCCTATCAAGGGCGAGGCCATGAATGTTGCCAAGAATGCCTATGAGTTCGGAAAACAGGTTTATGTTCTTGATCCTAAGATATTCGGGCCCGAAGACGATGCTAGCGGAAATGCAGAGCTGGTCTCGAAATTCGGCGCGAAGAAATTCACCCTCGACGATTTGGAACGAGTCATTAAATTTTGAAGAGACTCTGAATGACCGATGCAAGATAAAAGCGGGAAGCCCGATAAAATCATAGTCAGGGGCGCAAGAGTCCATAACCTCAAGAACATAGATGTAGAAATACCGTTGAACAAGATCGTCGGCATAGCCGGCGTTTCAGGTTCGGGAAAATCCTCTTTGGCGCTTGGGGTGTTGTATGCTGAAGGTTCGAGAAGGTATTTGGAATCGCTTTCCACATACACCAGAAGGAGAATGACGCAGGCTGCGAAGGCGGATGTGGACGAGCTTCTATATGTTCCGGCTTCGCTTGCATTGCATCAAAGGCCTGCCGTGCCCAACATACGCTCGACCTTCGGAACTGGAACGGAATTGCTGAACAGCCTGAGATTGATGTTCTCACGCCTTTCAAGCCATAAATGCCCTAACGGTCATTATCTGGAGCCGTCTCTGAATGTCGCAGCGGAACGCGAATTGGCTTGTCCGGTTTGCGGCGAGCGATTTTACGCTCCTGGCGCAGAGGAGCTTGCCTTCAATTCCCAAGGGGCGTGCCCGAAATGCGATGGCGTAGGGACCGTGCGGACTGTTGATGAATCCACGCTTGTTCCAGATGAAACCCTTACGATCGATGAAGGAGCCGTTCTGCCTTGGCAGACTCTCATGTGGTCTTTGATGAAGGACATAGCGCGCGAGCTGGGCGTCAGGACCGATGTGCCGTTCAACAAGCTTTCCAAGAAAGAGCGGGACATAGTCTTTTACGGCGAGCCTAAGAAGCATCACATGGTTTACCAGATGAAAACGGGCGACGCCGGTGAAATGGATTTCACCTACTACAATGCCATCTACACGGTTGAAAACGCCTTGTCGAGAGTCAAAGACGAAAAGGGGATGAAGCGCGTTGAGAAATTCCTGAAGGAAGGCGTATGCCCCGAATGCCATGGAACAAGGCTTTCCGAGAAAGCAAGAGGTCCCAGGTTGAGAGGCATCTCGCTTGATGAAGTCTGCAAGATGACATTGTCGGATGCCATAGATTGGGTGCGGGGCGTGCCGTGTAGCTTGCCTTCGGAGATGAGAGCAATGGCGGAATCCATTTGCGAATCGTTTTTCACGGTGGCGAAAAGGCTGATTGATTTGGGCTTAGGCTATCTGACGCTTGATAGGGCTGCCTCGACGTTATCCACTGGCGAAAGGCAGAGGATGCAGTTGGCTCGTTCCGTCAGAAACAGGACGACGGGCGTTCTCTATGTTCTTGACGAGCCTTCGATCGGTTTGCATCCCGCGAACATCAAAGGTTTGAATGCGGTGATGCATGACCTTGTGTCCGATGGAAATTCAGTAATTCTAGTGGATCACGATACGAACATTTTGTCCGAAGCCGATTGGATAATCGAATTGGGACCTGATTCGGGCAGAAACGGCGGTCATGTGATAAACGAGGGAACGATTGGCGATACCATAAGGAACGAACGTTCTAAAATCGCTCCGTTCTTGTCCGGCAAGGCAAACAGGACGATTCGTCTGAAACTTGATGAGGATGTTTTCAAATATGGGGAAATATTCCTTTCAACAGATAGAATTCATACTGTCCGACCATTAGAAGCCAGAATTCCGAAAGGGAGGATGACTGTCGTAACGGGAGTTTCCGGATCGGGAAAGACGACATTCGTGTTGGAAAGCCTTGTTCCAGCCGTTCGAAGCAAGCTGTCAGGCGACAAGCTGCCGCAGCACATAAAGGACATTCGCGCCGAGGGTATAAGGCAGATAAAGCTTATAGATGCGACGCCTATAGGGGTGAACATCCGTTCGACAGTCGCTACTTATGCGAATGTTCACGATGAATTGCGCAGAGTTTTTTCAAAGATGAAGAGTTCGGCTGACCTGAACTACAAGGCAGGCGACTTCTCATACAATACAGGATGCTTGAGGTGCCCGACTTGCGATGGAGCGGGCAGCATAAGTCTTGATGTCCAATTCTTGCCTGATGTCGACATACCGTGTCCCGATTGCCATGGGTCGAGGTATTCCAAAGAATCCGAAAAGGTAAGATACGTTGTCAAAAGCGCCGTCAAGCCGAACGAGGAATACACGATTTCGCAGATAATGGCAATGGATATAAACAGCGCATTCGGAGTGTTGAAGGATATCGCCCCCATAAGGCAGAAACTGAAGGTGCTGAAGGATTTGGGCTTGGGTTATTTGACATTGGGCGAAGCTACGCCGAGCTTGTCCGGAGGGGAGGCGCAAAGGTTGAAGCTGGCTTCGGAGATGGGGAAAACGCAATCCGATGCGATATTCGTTTTCGACGAGCCTACGATAGGACTTCATCCGCTTGATGTCCAATCCTTGCTTGCTGTGTTTCAAAGGCTTATTGATAGTGGTGCCACCGTCGTCGTCATCGAACATGACTTGGATGTGATAGGAAACGCCGATTACATCATAGATATGGGTCCCGATGGCGGCGATAAAGGCGGTGAAATCGTCTATGCTGGGACTCCTGAGGGAATATGTGGATGCGAGAGAAGCCAGACAGGGAAGTATTTGGGGATGTTTCTGTCTGAGTAGAGAATTTTTCATCGGATAGAAGATGACGTAATTTTTGAAAAACTAAAAGATAAAGCGTAATACTTGTCAATTATACATCTTTAGGAGTATAATAGTGTTATGAAAAAGACAATCTATCATGGTTCGAACTCAATCATCGAGAAACCTGTTTTCGGATACGGAAAGGTTCGCAACGATTATGGATTGGGCTTTTATTGTACGGAAGAATTAGATATGGCAAAAGAGTGGGGCGTTTCAAAAAATGCCGGTGGATATGCCAACATTTACAAAATCGAAATGGACGGGCTTCTGTTTTTGATTTGAATTCTGATGAATGCACAATTCTTCATTGGCTTGTGATTCTTCTTGAGAACAGGACTTTTGATATCAGCTCCGCACTTGCGCAAGAGGCAAAAAGAGCTATCTTATTAAAAACTTTTCCACGCCTTATGAAGATTATGATATCATCACTGGCTATCGTGCGGATGATAGTTATTTTTCGTTCGCCCAGGATTTTATCAATGGCACTATTTCCGTGCGGAACTTGGGCAATGCAATGAAATTGGGAAGGCTTGGGAATCAGTTTGTCTTAAAAAGCAGGAAGGCTTTTGAAGCAATTCACTTTGTCGGTTTCGAAGCGGCAGAATCTTCCGTATGGTTTGCAAGGAAAGAGAATAGAGACATGAGCGCGCGCCGGCAGTATCTCGATGGCGAGAGAAACAAGAGGCAGTCTGGTGATTTGTATATTGTCCAAATTCTGGAGGAGGGGATTAAAGCCGATGATCCGCGCTTACGATAAGAGCTATCTTTCAAAGGCTCAATCTTCACTCGCTTCAATGCTCGATTTCGCAATTTACGATTTGAAGCAGGAGCTTGAGGAATTTTATAAGAAATTTTTGGAATCAAACATATCGAAACGATTTGAATCAGGCGAATCATCGGTAATCGCCGGAAAGTCGGGTGTTGAGCTTGCACTTGAGGTTATGGGGGACGAGGGGCTTGCAAAGGAATATCGTCCGGTTGCGAATCGAAGTCCGGAGTATTGGACTGGATGGGCTCTCGCTTATTTTCAATGGCAGACCAATCTTACTTTCGGGCAGATAAATTCGTTCGTTCCGATTGCGGAAGTGCTTGCCATGTATAACCCTTATCACGAAATGGATATCTCCCAATTTTGCGACAAGATGACGGAGCTTTACAATTCCAGGAAGCATGAAACGAATCTGAAAAGATACCGTCTTGCTGCTGGCCTTTCCCAAAACGAATTAGCCGAAGTGTCCGGCGTTCGAGTTCGAACGATTCAGCAATACGAGCAGAGGGTGAAAAACATAAACGCTGCTAGGGCGGAAAGCGTCATCGCCTTGTCGAAAGCCCTTAATTGCCCGGTCGAAATGCTGATGGAGGTGTAGTGGAATAATTTTTGCGAAATCGGAACTGTGGTCTTCAGGAGCGCCCTTTAGATAGGTTTCGCAACTTTTTCGACATCGCTTGTCGTCATCTCTAGGTATTTCGCCACGCTGTAGAGCGGGATGCCGAGGCCGAATGGGTCGAAGCCGCAGAGGAACAGCACGTACGAATCGCGTATGCTCTGATAGTCGCCGCCCTTTGCGAGCATCCCGATGTCCATCAGGCTGGCCGACTCCAGCCAGCGCCTGAAGGCCGCGTTGTCCGCCTCTACCGCTTTGGCGAAGCCTGCCGGTTTCAAGTCATAAGGGCGCTTCTAAAAACCTGCTGTCTAGAGAGCGCCTGTGGATTTCGGAATCGGAAAAGCGTCCGGAAATCGCATGATACTGTCGTATTTTGCTATTTTCGGGCGATTTTCAGAGCCGAAAGGTATAGGCGAAATCGGACTCTGAGGGTTTTAGAAGTGCCTATAATATATCCTTTCACAACGCTTTTTTCAAGGTAAGCTGCGTCTCCTATATATTATGTCCCTGAAAATGCGTGATTGTCCCTAAACTTGTCAAAATTTTTGGTGAGATAGTATTTATTTGGATAGAGTATAGTAGAAAAAGGTTTTAATAAATCAGCACACCCCTCGACAAAGTATCGTTGTAACGATATAATAATGTAACGTCGATGAAAATTCTCACGATATTCGCAAAAGGAGAAATGGCATGGCGATCATCAGGCTTTTTCATGGTTCGGATCATATTGTAAAAAGGCCGGATTTATCTGCAGCCAGGCCGGCGAATGATTACGGCAAAGGATTCTATTGCACGTTTTCTTTGGAAATGGCGAAGGAGTGGGCATGCAAGAAGAACACCGACGGTTTTGCGAATGAGTATGCTTTTGACGACGAAGGACTTAGAATCTTGAATTTGCTTGACGGAAAGCATACCGTTCTTAATTGGATAGCCTTATTGCTGAAACATCGTGTTTTTGTCATAAATGATGAGATTGCTTTGGACGCAAAGGACTATATCATAGATAATTTTTCCGTGGATACGACTGGATATGACGTTATCAAAGGGTACAGGGCGGATGATTCGTATTTTTCTTATGCGCAGTCATTTGTTCACAATGCATTGCCTTTGCGTTGCTTGGGCAGGGCTTTAAGACTTGGTGAGCTTGGAGAGCAAACGGCTCTTGTTTCGGAAAAGGCATTCGATCGGATCGAGTTCGTATTGGCAGAGCCGGTAAGCAAAGAGATTTATTATCCTAAGTTCGTCGCACGCGATACCAGTGCCCGAACAGCATATAGCGAAGAGATTAAGAGGGGCAGGTCTTATCGTGATGATATTTTCGTGATGGATATCATAAGGGGAGAAGTTAAGAGCGATGATCCGCGCATACAATGCATTATACTTAAGTGATGCTCAAATTTTTCTTGCCAATGCGTTTGATTATGCATTGAACGACTGCGGCCAGGAGCCGGATTGGTTCGGGTTTGTTTTCGCTCGCTCCGCCATATGCAGACGATTCGAAACGGGAAGCCCTGCAGTCATATCGGGCAAGTCGGGCAAAGAGGACGTGAGAGAGCTGCTGCAGACGATTGTGCCCGATGAAGAATTTCCGCCGGCATCTTTTTCGCAGGAACGGTCGTCTGCTTATTGGGCTGGATGGGCGCTTGCATATTATCAGTGGTTTACAGTAAAACGATTTAAAGACATTTTCATCCGTGTTCCGCTTTCGGAAATCCTATTGATGCATAAGCTTTACCATGAGATGGATTTGACCAATTTCGTCGAGGAATTAGATAGGAGATATGATTCGGTTGTCTTGGAAACGAAATTGAAGAAGATACGGGAATCCAGAGGGCTATCGCAAGCACAGCTTGCTGAAATGTCTGGAGTGGCCAAGCGTTCCATACAGCTATATGAGCAGAGAGTAAACGATATAGACAAATCCCAAGGTCAAACTTTGTATAAGCTCTCAAGAGTGCTAGGCTGCGACATAGAGGATTTGCTGGAAAGCCCGGAAAAATAGGCCATATACGGTCGCCGGATACGCGCCGAATATGTGCGCCTCGGAACGAAAACCCATTAGGATAGGCACGAAGCCTCATCCTGCATTGGGATTTACGTTCCAGTTTGAAAGAGCAAGCAGCATGAAGAAGACCATTCTGCAGGCGAGAGATTCTTAGGGAAGATATGCCTGACCATAGAACCATGGAGCACATAAACGAGTCTTTTGACTATGAGGTTTACGGCAAATCCTACGATGGCGAGATATGGAGTGCGAACAGATCCTATCCGTTCAATAACTACCATGAGTTCGAGTACCATTTCATCAGCCTTTTCATGCACAGGTTCTTCGGCGAATCACGTTGCCTTGCCCTTTACGATGCTCTGAATCTCGATGCGGACTGCCTGTGGTATCAAATTCATGTGAATATGGAGAAAGAAAGATGTCTACACTATTAAAGGCGAATATATAGAGCCGAGACAGGGTCGAGACGATTGTAAATCGACCGAATTTGGATGCTGATAGAACTAACTATTGGAAAAACAACTAAAATTGGGTAGAAAAGTATTGGAAAAACAACTTAAATGAAGTAAAATAGTATTGGAAAAACACTTTACAGCATAAAGGCGATTAGTTTTAGTATGTTTAGAAGAAAAATAGAAGAAAGGCTGTATGAGTATTATAAGAACCCGGATGATAGGGTTCTCATTGTGGAAGGCGCAAGGCAGGTCGGCAAGAGCTTTATAATCCGTCACACGGCAAAGAACAGCTTTGAGAATTTCATAGAAATAGATTTGAAGGCGGATCTCGAAGGCGACAGGCTTTTTGCAAATGCCAAAAGCACGCGCGACTTCTATTTGGCATTGAGCTCGAAATATGGGCAGAGCCTTGGAGATTTTCAGAACACGATTGTTTTTTTGGATGAGATTCAGTTTTATCCGCATCTGATGACATTGCTCAAGGAGTTGAAGAAGGAGGATAGGTTTCGATACATAGCAAGCGGGTCTCTGTTGGGGGTGACGTTGAGACAGATTTTCATACCGATGGGCTCAATAGAGGAAGTCAGGATGTTTCCGCTTGATTTCGAGGAATTCCTTTGGGCTAACGGAGTAGGCGTTGACGTGGTTTCGTATTTGAGGAGATGTTTTGACGATGTTGCCGAAGTCGGCGAAGACATTCACTCTAGAATTCTGAGATTGTTCAAGGATTATCTCATATCGGGCGGGTTTCCGGATGCGGTGAAGGAATATGTGATAAACCAGAATGTGCAACGGATGCGAAAGGTTCACGATGAAATATTTGCATACTATAGCGCGGATTGCTCTCAATACGACAATGAACACAGGCTGAAAATCATGCGAATCTACGGCTCTCTGATCTCTAATATGCAAAACAAAGTGAAAAGGGTGCAGTTCAAGAAAATCGAGGGACTCGCAAATGCCAATGCCGAGAAATATGTCGATGAATTCGATTATTTGGCATATTCGGGCGTCGCTTTGTTCACGCGCGCTGTCAGCAACCCCGTTTTTCCGCTTTCTGAAACTAGCAGTAAGAACCTGTTGAAATTGTATTACAACGATGTCGGGATTCTCACGAACCTTTTGTTTAAGAATAACATCAATGCAATCCTTGCCAATGACAAGGGCATAAACTTAGGTTGCGTCTATGAGACCGCCTGCGCATGCGAGCTCGCAAGCCATGGACACGAGCTTTTTTATTTCGACAGCAAAAAGACAGGCGAAGTCGATTTTCTGATAAATGACTACGACAAGCTGTCCGCAGTTCCAATAGAGATAAAATCGGGCAATGATCAGAACAACTTCCGCGCCATACCTAAGCTGGTCGACAGAAACGGCAACTACAAGCTGTCCTGCGGTTATGTCTTCGGAAACAAGAATGTAGCTGTGAGGCAAAACGACCTTATCATCATGCCGGTTTACATGATTATGTTTGCGTAGGACATTCTCGAAGCAGATGGTAATGTTGAAAAATCCATTCGGCTGCTGTATTGATCTGTCGTTTTGCTATCGAAATATTTTTCTATATATGCTATATTATTTGTGATTGCTAATATGGAAATATCACTGCCTGAATTCATTGATAACATGCACAAGACGCTTAGTCAAAGCATCAAGGAGGAAATTAAGCCGGGAAGCAGGATTTCCGTGGCTGTGGCTTGTTTTTCGATTTATGCATATCGGGAATTGAAGAATGAACTAAAGGATATTGATGAATTGAGGTTTGTGTTCACTTCTCCGACCTTTATCGCGGATCGGATTAAGAAAGAAAAGCGCGAGTTCTATATTCCGCGTCTTAATCGCGAAAGAAGTCTTTACGGCACCGAGTTCGAAGTGAGATTGCGGAACGAGCTCAAGGCAATCGCAAAAGAATGTGCGGGATGGATTAGGAGAAAAGCTCGTTTCAAATCAAATTCAACTCAGCAGAACATGCCGTGCTTTATGAATGTCGATGAAGAAACGGGAAGCAGCGGATTCTCGCATGGTCGATTTGTCGGAATTGTCTATGGATGATGATTATGATTTAGACGATCAGAACGCAAGCGATATGTTTGAAATCGGAAAGAAGGTCAGAATCGATTTGAACGATATGGACTATGTCACATGGCTTGCGGATTTGAAACTCGATGCTGCAGTTCTCGATGGACTTGAGGTTCTGACTTCTGAAATCACTCCGGAAAAAGATTCGAAGCTTCAAAAGCTGATTGGGATAATCAGGGGTAAAATAGAAAATCCAATCAACGAGGGCAATAGGAAGGTGATTATATTTTCCGCATTCGCCGATACTGTGGAGTATCTTTATGGGAATCTGAGTGGGTTCTTAAAGGAAAAGTACGGATTGAATACCGCAATGGTCAGCGGCACTACGGAGGGGCGAAGCACTCTTGAAAAGTTCAGTTGCGACTTGAATGCCGTGCTTACTTATTTCTCGCCTCTTTCAAAGGATAAGGATGTGATCTATCCAGGTGACACGAGGAGCATAGACATTCTTATTGCAACGGATTGCGAATGTGCAACAGGTTAAATTTGATGCGGACATAGGCCGTATCGACATAGTGAAGGGCGCTTCTAAAAACCTCAGAGCCCGATTTCACCTGATGCCTTTCGGGTCTGAAAATCGCCGGAAACCAGCAAAATATGACAGTATTCCGCTGGTTTACGGCGATTTTCCGCCTCTGAAATCCGCAGGCGCTCTCTGGGCAGCAGGTTTTTAGAAGTGCCCTGAATGAAATAAGCGTGAGAACGATTCCTGCGATTCAGACGGGTGATAAGGTTCAAAGCATTTACGTTTTAGACGTGGCTATGAAAACGAAGAAATACGAGCCGAAAAATATAGAGCGAATCGCAAGGCTGATTCCACAAAATCTTGTTTTTGTTCTGCATTTTGAGGGAGAAATACAGCTTGCTGTCTTTTGCGAAAAGCTTTTTGCAACCGACTGGCTTTCTGAAAGCAGGGCAGTTATTCCGCTTGCGGGGTTGAATTTTGATGAGGTTTGGGAAAATATAATAAAAAGAACCGGCGGCGGAGAGTGGAATGGCTCTCTGATCTTAAGCTTAGGTATCAGACCGCTCAGATTAAGGTTTCTGTTAGCGTAAATTCCGAATTGATTAAGTTTTATTGGTCTCTTGGTGAAGATATTTTCTCCATGAAAAAAGAGAGCAAATGGGGGTGATGGATATTTTGAAAAAATAAGTAAGGATTTAAAAACGATACTCCCAAATACTAAAGGATTTTCACCTTCAAACCTTAGGTATATAATGCGGTTTTACGAATTTTTCCTAATTTTTCCACAAGTTGTGGAAGAATTTGAAGGAAGCGGTCATTCGCATATTTCATTAATTCCTTGGGGTCATAAAAGGCAGGCGATTCTCACCGCAAATGCGCCCATAAGCAAGACATTGCGTCCTTGCAGGGAGGAGAGCGTTGATTTCGACAATACAGAGAACCTCTACACAGAGGGCGACAACCTCGAAGTCTTGAAGCTTTTGCAGGAAACCTACCTCGGCAAAGTTAAGATGATTTATATAGATATTAAGACCACGCATATTGATACGGTTTTATGCCGAAATATAGCCTAAATTAGGCAAAAATAGGGTATTTATTGTAGTTTTTATAAATTTTTGGATTATTGTGTTTAGACTGGATGATTAACTGATTATAACCTGAACACCCTTGATTTTAAATCGTTCGTTTGCAGACATAAAATTTACATTAAATGTAAAAAATGCTATCATTATAAATATGAATTTACATAAAAATATACCCAACGAATCTTATCACTTGAACATAGATGAAAGGGTAAATTTAGGTAGCTTTTATACGCCGCTAAAATATGTTGGTATTGCAGGTGCTTGGTTGAAGGAATATGGTGTAACTGATGACTATATTATATTTGATCCAAGTTGCGGATATGGTTCGTTTTTTA
>CAMOXM010000004.1:0-30206 GCA_946629155.1 uncultured Spirochaetaceae bacterium
GCAGGTGAACTTGGGTGGAACCGACAATTATTGCTGCGTCGGCTATGCTTATTTGAACAAGGATGCGAACGGTAATCCGTATGGCGAACCTGCGGATCAAGTCATGTATGCCAATTTGAATCATAAGGACTCTAGCGGAAACCCGATTTACAAGGAAATAAAGTCCCTTTCAAGCGAGATATCGAACATCGACTTGGATATTTATCTTCTTTATGCCGAGAAAAAAGATGTGAAGATAATGAAATGGGAATGGAACAGAGCGAGCGGGCGGGGAAAATATGTCGTGGCCGATGAGGTTTCTGTCGGAAACGGCGGATCGCTATCCGACAAGTTCGAGCCCGGCTTGGTGGGTTGCGTGGGTTGGTATTGCTTGGACAGCGAGAAGGACGGGAGCAAGACCATACAAATCAGCAATGGGGAAGTGATAACCGACAGGTCGGTTCCTGATGCTTCTTTGAAGGCGTTTTCATTCGGCAGCGTTATAAATTCCGATGTCGTCTTGTTTCCCGCTTACATCAATGAAGTGGAAGTGCGCTTTCGGCATTATGACGGCCATTACGTCACAGGAGGCGAAACCCCTTCATTCAAATTGAAAGAGGTTTTCAAAAACGATGGCGTTACGCCCTTCAGCATGAAATGCAGGGCGTCGGACGAATACACGATACCGGATTTCAGCTCCTTTCCTGCCGAGACTTTGCTATTGAAGGATTTCAACATCCCCAGGTTTCTCTCCTCGGATGCCGCCCATGGCGACAACAGACGGGAAAGCCTTTGGGATTCCGTCACTTCGCCGCTGGGGGCTTACAGGTACGGAGATTCCAAAAGCGGCAATGTCAATACCATAAGGTGGGGGCAGACTCTATACAGGAATGCGTATATGCAGCCGAAGAGGGTTTCGCAATGCAGGGTCGATTCGTTTGAAACGAGCAATAACGCGATTCTTCTGGAGGAAGTGAAGCTCGATGACGGATATATGCCCAAATTGAGAGTACTTCCAAAGACGCCTAACGACAATATAGTTTATTTCTACGCCATATCCGAGCTGGATTTGTGATGAGCGGGGTGTCTTGCGACACGCTGACGGACGATTATTCCCTTCCTCGTTTTTTTTCGCAAATCGTTTCCAAGAGGATAAGAGGAGTTTCGGAAGCCAAATTCTATTTCGATAAGAGTATCGCCAATTTACACAGCCCTTTTTGCTTTGAATCGATGAAAGGCTGCATTTCAAGATTGTCCGCTGCGATTTCCAAAAAGGAGAACGTCATGATTCTCTCTGACAGGGACGCGGATGGCTTGTGCTCGCTTTCGCTGATGAACGATTTTCTGAAAGCAAAGGGAGTGCGGGCGGTTCTGAGGGTATCCGATGATGATGACGGGCGCGGATTGAATCCTAAAATCGTGGAGAGCGCGGTCGAATCTTCCGTTTCGCTTATAATCATGCTTGATTGCGGCAGCACGCAGAAAGAAGAAATAGCCTTTGCCATGGGGAAAGGCATTGATGTCATGGTTCTCGATCATCATCTGATGAGGAGCGATAGTCGGCCGAATTGCATCGTGGTGAACCCCAAGAGCAGTTCGTGCAACTATCCTTTTGCTGATTTGAGCGCTTGCGGAGTATGCTCGAAAGCGGTTTGGGCTTATGAATTCTCCCAATTGGACGATTACGATAGGGAGCTGCTTTTCGCCGATGCCTCTTTGACGGGTGAAAAAGGCTCGATGGAAATAATTGCGATGAGGAATTTCGTCTCAGGCGAAGTCGTAACCGTACATTTCGATAGTTTCGATAATCTTCTGAAGTCCGGTTTCATCGAGGGCATGAAGGGCAGGCGCCTGTTCGTTCTCGATGACAACGCGCTTTTCCGGTTTCTGTCGGATAAGCTTGAAATCCTATCCTTGAAATCGATTGCCGGACGCATTTCGAATGAAGCCGCATCCGGTGATTTGAATCGTCTCTTCGACAAGTTCAGGAATCGGATGATGGCGTCTCGTCCCGTCGAAGTTCTGCTGTGGCTATACAAGAGGTGCTACTTGCGCCTTCACCCTTCGATTGCGGGCGATTGGCTGAGATTTTTGGATTTGGCTGCGATATCGGCGATTGCGGACATGGTCCCGATGCGAGAGGAGAATCTGATATTGGTCAAGCTCGGACTTGACCAGCTGAACAAGCGATGCAGGAAAAGCCTTTTGGGATTTTTGTCCGTGAAAAGCCTTTGCGAAAAGCGCATCGATGAGAATGACGTGGCTTTCAGCATAGCTCCTGCCATAAACGCTCCATGGAGAATGGAAAGGGCCGATGTGGGACTTCAGCTGTTTTCGCAATCGGATCTGAACATCATAGACATATTTTCGCGCGAAGCATTGGATTTGAATGATAAGAGGAGGTCATTCTGCAGGAACTTCATGGACAGGATAAGGGATGACGTTCTGAACAGCATAAGCGAAAGCGGCGGAAATCTGACATGCATAGTATCGGGCGAGCTTCCGCACGGTCTTACGGGTTTGGTGGCTAACGCTTTGAAAAACGAATACGGCATAGCGGCGCTGACGATATCGACTAAAGGCGGCGCAATCACCGGTTCGCTGAGGCTTGATGCGAATGCGGCGGAGGCTTTGGCCGAATCGTCATCGCTTTTGTCGGATTTCGGAGGGCATGCATCGGCTGCCGGATTTCGCATCGACAGCGAAGATAAGATTCCAAGTCTGATATGCAATATCCGTAAATACGTTGCAGCGCTGCCGAAAACAAATGTCGTGCAGAGCGAATACGATATCGAAGTCAAATGGCAGGATATTCCGGATGATGTTTTCGAACAGCTCGATATGGTATCGCCTTTCGGCATTGGAAACGAGCTTCCGCGCATAATGGTATCGGGAATCAGCCCTGCTTCATTCGACATCATAAAAGGGAAGGAGCGTCCGCATCTGCAAGCCGCGCTTTCAGTCAGGAACGGCTTTTCCATCCAATGCGTTTTCTGGAACAAGGGCGATATGCTCGCTCAAATCAATAGTTATGAGAGCGTAGATGCCGTTGCGGTTCCCAGGAAATCCTTTTTCAAGGGGAATTGCAAGAGGTATTTCGAGATATTGGAAATCATAGGGCGCTTCTAAGGAACTTTTGACTTCTAAGGAATCGCCCTGAAATCAGTTTTGAAAAAACCTCGCAAAAAAGTTATATTTATTTTTATGAAGAGAGCGTTATCATTCCTAAGCGTTTTGCTTTTTGCCATTGTCGCATCGTGCGGCGAAGGCACATACACCGTTACTTATAGAAATCCGTTGAAGAGCAGCGATATCAGATATAAGACCACTCAATCATCCAAACCGATGCAGCTTCTTCCGGCTACGGAATTCGGTGATAGCGAATCCGGAAGGAAGCTTATGATGTGGTCCACCAGACCCGATTCGACAAAACGCGATAATACGCCAAGGAGCGATTCCGAAATATTCAACCCTGAGAGTCCGGACGATCTTAATTTCAGACCGTCTTCGCTTTATAACGGACGCAAGAGCCTGACATTGTATGCGATATGGACCGAGGGCCTGGCAGGAATCACATACGATGCCAACGGAGGGGTTTTTCCGGATGGCACCAGTCAGAAGTCGGAAGACAAGAAATACGGCACGGTTTATCTAATACCGTCTGAAAAGGCAGGTTCCGGCAGCATAATAGCCGGGATAAGGGACAAGACGGGCAGGACTTTTTTGGGCTGGAATACCAAGAAGGTGTCGCCTGAAGATGTGGATACGGTAGATTTGGACGATTTGTATATAGAAGGCGATAGATATGCCGGAAACGGGGCGCTTATGCTGTATGCCGTGTGGGGAACCGAGCATCACAACATAAAATACGTGCTGAACGAAGAATCCGTAGCTAAGAGAGTGGCTGCTCGAAACGATAACGGGTTTTTCAACGAAACGGCCTCTTTTGCACCAGGCGATAAGAAACTCGGCTTCATAATGGCAGGCTCCGAGAGCGGCACCAAGCTGAATGGAGAGCCTCAAATGAAAGGCAGCCGTTTCGTATGCTGGGCTACGGATCCGGATAGGGATCCCGAAGATTTGGACAGCGATGGGTTTTATCCGGCGAATAGCATGTATGTTGAGATTGCCGATATTACGCTATATGCGATTTGGAAAGAGCACACGTATGTCATCACTTATGTGCCGGATCCTGACGGTTTTTATGATGAAGCAGGCATATCAAAGAACAAGGAGTTCAACGGATATACGGATTTCGCCTCGTTCAAAGGCGCAAGACAGATAAAGCATTACTATTCGCCTTTGAGCATATCGGCGCCGCCTGTTGAAAGCGGAAATTCGCCTATTCCGATTCCAAATTGCGAAGGATATGAATTCAGAGGGTGGAGAAGAAGCGAAGATCTGCTTTTCCCTGCGAATGGGGTGTTGACGGAGAATAACAAGTTCACATTGTATGGCCAATGGGAGGAAAAGGAAGTAACCTACACCATGAACTTCGTAGATGGCTATAAGCCGGTGACTTACGAAGAGGCAACATCAAAGAATAAGGTCACTAAGGATCTGCAATGCATTTTCGAAGACAGGGGGATTGCAGCGGATTCGCCGTATCGAGCGAGAGGCGTGACATCGGATGCTCCGGCTTCGATCGTTCGCCGATATTTGTATTGGGATCAAAAGCCCTATCGCAGCGAGCGTTTCGTTTCCACGGAAGATGTGACTGCGATCTCAGGCTACGCACAGGAATCCGAAGGGTTTGATTTTCTTGGATGGACGGTGGTGTTCGGCGATAATAACGACAATGAAAACGTCAGTCGGAATAGAATCGTCTCTTCCACGAAGATTATGCTCGATACGTTTTCCAAGTCGTCCGCCGACGAACCTAACAGCAATCAAGAGATTCTGAGCTATGACAAGAAGATATACAGCAGATGGAAGGAAAAGCAAGTGAATTATAGGGTAGGTTTCTCAACCGGAACCAGAAACAGCTATATTAACGATAATCCGCTGAAATCCGTAATTTCGAACATGCCGTCGGAATTCAACTTGGAGTACAACTATTGGGAGCACTTGCTGTTTAACAAGGATGTCGTGACGTTGACTCTCACCAATCTCAATAGATGGATACCGGCTTGCACCGGATTCACTTTTGATTTCTGGTCGCTTGATTATAGCGACGACGACGTTGCGAAAAAGGTTGACAGCGCAACCGGAATCAAGCTCAGCCATTTTACGCAGAATACCGAGAATGTCGATTATTCCACAGGCATTTTCGCCAGATGGGCCGAAGACGAAGTGGAGTACAAAATCAAGTTCAGCGATGGTACGACAAATCGATATAATGCATTCATGTCGGCGGAGCCTGATAGAGTGACGAGCGATTTGCCGGATGATGTTGTATATAGCGTGAAATATTGGGATAGCTATCGGGCATGGGATCCGGACGTCGAATCGGATGATGTTCGCCCTATAAAGGTAGGCGGGCTTGAAGATCTTACCAAGCCTACATATGAGCCGTTTGAAACGTATTGGTCGCTGTCGGATAGCGCTGATGGCAATGAGGTGACATCCGATACCGAATTGCCGCTAACGGATTTTGCGGAAGATGTTGCCAATGACGAATACTCGATCACGCTGTATGGCCATTGGGGGAAGCCTGTGATAGGAAAGACCATGTCCTTTGGACATCACAATTGGATAATCATCGGCTCTAACGAGACCGATCAGCAGGTGAAGCTATTCCTTAATGATGCGACTGCAAATTCCGCAAAATATTCATCGGACGATCTTTGCGATGTGAATACGTGTGATGGCAACCACTGGCAGATACAGGATTGGAAGAGGAGTTCCATCAGAAACTTCATAAACAGTACGGAAGACACTGGCTTCTGCAGCACTTTTTCGGAAGAAATGAAGAATGCCAGGATAGGCAATCAGACTACTACCGGAGGGAAATATCCAAGCATTACTGGTGCGGATGATGACGATTATCTTTGGCTTCCGAGCGCCATCGAGATGGAAGGACTTGCGGCTATGCTTGACGAAACCAATGCAAATTATAGCAAAACGTTCAGCGATAATGTCGCCAAGTGGGATTCCATGATGTGGCAGAGGGATAATAATTCTACTACAAAGCAAACTGGCATTTCAATCGCCAAAGACATATATTCATACACTCTCTGCGCTTTGAATAGCACTGGAGTGACGAAGAATCATGTGGAGACTTCGACTGATATCGGCGTGACCGATTCGAGTTCAAAGCATTCCTACAGGCCAATGGGCTGGTTCAGCTATGCTCTTGCAGATGAGGAGTGAGGGGTTTTTCCAGCGGGAAGGACGCATCTGACAGGTTCGGGATTTGAGGCTTTCGGAAGTAGCGCCCTTATGCTTTTTGCCGCTTTTGGATCGCTTCCAAATCCAATTCGATTTTTTGCTTGATTATCGATATGGAAATGGCTTTTCCGTTTTCGGATTCAACTAAAACGCCTTGGATTTCAGGTTCCTCGAAGGTATCTTTCGAGTAGATTATTTGTCCGGTCTTCTCTTTTTTGATTTCTATTTCGGTATATAGACCGCCTACGGACATGAAACTGCCGCATCTGCCGTTATCGCTTATGTATGCAGTGCCTTTTTGACTTACGCAGGCATCCGCCGTCAGAACCTTCGTGTGCGTTCCTATTACAGCCGTCGCTTTTCCGTCGAGATAGCGGAACAGCGCTTGCTTTTCGCATGTTGCTTGCGCATGGAAAACCACGAATATCGTTTTTACTCCCTGTTCTTCGATTTTCTTCAGCGTCCTTTCGCACGTTCCGAACGGGGATGATGATCCGTACATCTTCATGTCGATTTGACCGATCAGATTCATCACGGCTATCTTATCGCCGTTGAAATCCATGTAGCGCAATCCGTATCCCGGAACTTCCTTGCCGCCGAGGTTGAGTGGCCTGAGCACCCTAGAGGTAGTCGTGATGAAATTGACCATGTCTTTTTTGTAGAAGATCTTTTCTCCGCCCGTCAGCACGTCGCATTTGTTTCTGAAAAGCAATTTGGCGCCATCTTCGGTCAAGCCATATCCGCCAGCAAGCCCTTCCGCATTTGCTATTGTGAGATCCCTATCGATTGATTTGAGGCCCTTGATTATGCAGCTCAATCCGCATTTGCCGACTATTTCGCCCAAAAATAAAGTTTTCATAGGAAAAAATGAGGCCGATTGGGTTTGAACCAACGACTTCTACCGTGTGAAGGTAGCACTCTTCCGCTGAGTTACGGCCTCAAAAACAAAACGTGATTAAGTTTACTTTTGAAAGCCATGCTTGTCAAGAGCCCTTGAAAAAAATGGCATAGTCGGTTAGGATTAGAGGAATTATGGAATTAGACGTGGAAGACATGCAGCTTTTGTGTGAAAGGGATGATTCGAAGATATACAAGGACGGCGATAGATATGTGATCACCAAGGAGAAGAAAGGTCAGATTCTAAGCGCCACCGATTATCCGATCAAGGATTGGGAGCTTTGTCCTTGGGATTGCCACAAGAAGTCCGGCTACAAGATTGTGGATATGGATTTTATGAGCAAGCTTTATGACAAGCTCGTTCTCGGCAAGAAGCAGGAGACGCCGGAGGAGATAATCGCAAGGAACAAGGAGATCAGCGCCAAAAGAAAAGCGGAGGCCAAGGCTGCTAAAAAAAAGAGCTGATTAGAAGGCTGATTAGAAGGGCTGATTCAAGTGCGGGTTTCCTTAGGATACGATAGGCATATCTTAGTCGGTGCAACGAATGGCATCGTAGTGCTGTCCGGCGTCAAGTTCGCCTGCTCCTTCTCTGTCGTGGCGCATTCTGACGGGGATGCGGTTTTTCATGCCGCTGCGGATGCCATCTCAAGCGCTTTCCTGAACAAGACCATCGGCGAGCTTTTCCCTGATACAGATGCCAAATGGAGCGGTTTCGACAGTTCATTTTTTCTTAGGGAGGCGTATTCCAAAAGCGGAAAACCGCCCATTGAAAGCCTTGACGTCGTAGTCGTTTCCGATCAGATCATGCTGCGCGATAGGATCGGCGAAATGCGAGCGAATCTGGCCAAGGCATTGAATATTGATTGCGATAGGATAAGCATGAAGGGCAGGAGAAAAGAAGATGCCGGAGCTACGCCTGCCATGGAATGCTTTTGCACGATTTTATTTTCATGAGGCTTATTGTTTCTCAAGGTTTGCTGTTCCATGAAATTGATTTCCTATAACGTCAACGGCGTCAGGTCCTGCATGAAGAAGGGGCTCGCCGATTTTCTCTTGAAAGAGAATGCCGATATCGTAATGCTGCAGGAGGTGAAGGCTTCAGCGGATCAGGCTGATTTGGGCGTGCTCGCTGAAAAATACGAAGTCATTTGGAATCCTGCTCGAAGAAAGGGGTATAGCGGAACCGCGCTTCTTGCTAAGAACGAGCCGATTGGCGTCAATTTCGGCATCCCTGATTTCGATGGCAACGAGGAGGGGCGTGTGATTGCGGCGGAATTTGATGATTTCTTCGCCGTTTGCGTTTATACGCCTAATTCCAAGGCGGAACTCGCGAGATTGGATTACCGTCAGGAATGGGATGCCAAGTTCAGCTGCTACATAAGCTTGCTTTCAAGAAAAAAGAATGTCATTTGCGCAGGCGACTTCAACGTCGCTTATGAGAAAATCGATTTGGCGCGTCCCGATTCCAATCATTTCAACCCAGGATTCAGCGATGAGGAAAGGGCGGGCTTTTCCAAGATTCTTGAAAGAGGCTTCGTCGATACATTCAGAAAGCTTTACCCCGAAAAGCAGGAATATTCGTGGTTTTCCTATAAGACTGCGGCTCGCGAAAGGGGAGTCGGCTGGCGCATAGATTATTTCCTCGTTTCACAGGGAATCGCCGATAGGATTGAGGACTCATATATCATAAATAGCGAATATTCCTCCGACCATTTGCCGATTTGCTTGATTTTGAAATGAAAATCAACTATAATTGAGAAGTTTTTTCGGAAAGATGTCCGAGTGGTCGAAGGTGTCAGACTCGAAATCTGATGTAGTCTCATAGGCTACCGAGGGTTCGAATCCCTCTCTTTCCGCTTTTTTTTGAAGGTGATGCGTCTGCAGGTCCTTTTTGCTTGGAGAGATGTCCGAGTGGTCGAAGGTGCACGATTGGAAGTCGTGTGAGGTTTAAAAGGCCTCCGAGGGTTCGAATCCCTCTCTCTCCGTTGTTTTGTTTTGAGGTTTCCCTGAAATTCTTTTCTTCGCGCTGGCTTGCCCTTCCGAACCACTATACCCATCTCGGAAATCGGAAATACACAAAGTATTACCGGTTTCCTCGACGGGCATCCTGATCCGGAATCGCTTCGCATCGCTTTAAAAATAATTTTAGGGCAACCTCTGAGGCTTTTCTCAGCCTTCGTCCGGTTCAGACGGGATTTGTCCGTCACAACCACTATACCCATCTCGGAAATCGGAAATACACGAATATTACCGGTTTCCTCGACGGGCATCCTGATCCGGAATCGCTTCGCATCGCTTTGAAAGGGCGCTTCTAAAAACCTGCTGCATAGAGAGTGTCTGTCGGTGTACGGCTCGCGCGGGATGCCGTGTTCGCCGATGACGGACTTCAGCATGCAAGGGGCTGGGCGGAACAAGTCGCCCGATAATCCGGGCGGAACTAATCGCCCGATAGCGACGCTTTTTGCGATCTCCTTCTTGCAAAAAGCTGCTTGTCTCGGTATAATATGCGAATATGGGAAAGTTGATTGCAAACAATGCGAAGTGTATGAGCCAAAGGCTCGCCACGGACTCAGACGCATGGCGTCAAGATTAACACACACACACTCTTAGCATCTTTCTAAAAAGAACATTAGCATTTTATTTTCAGGCGCTTAATCGGCATTCGCTGCGCGGCGATGCAAATGGCATTGCATGTTGTGCTTTTATGCTGACAGCGAAGGGGCTGGCATAGATGTCCGATGAAGTGGTGGAGATACTCCAAGCGCTTGTGAAAGCGAGGGGGCAAGGATTGCTTGGTCAAGGCTGACACATGGCGCATGGGTGTCCGATTACGCTTCGAGAGCCGAAGAAACCATTAAACACAAGGTCGTAATGTCGTTCAAATCAGGTGCATTTGTCGGTTTTCATCGTCGTCGGACTATGATATGGCTGTCCGTAAGCTTATGAATTATAATTTCTGGTCTGAAGAATTGGCTAATGATGTCGTTTCGTCTTTTTGCATAGCGCTTGGAGTGGACGTCGAAAGCTTAAAACCAGCCGACCCGATTATTGCGGAAGCAGAGCCTGTTGCCAAACATAAAGGCAATTCACAATTCAAGTGCAATTCCAAGATCCAATCAGATTTCGTTTTCGTAGAATGGCCTCCAAGGCTCGGATCCAAAGGCTTCTATACCTGCGACCATCAGGTGACGCAGGACGAATACTTCAGGATAATGGCCGCCAACCCATCGCGTTTTTCCGGCAAGGACAATCCGGTGGAGAACGTGAGCTGGTATGATTGCACGTAGTATTGCAACCTGCGCTCCAGGCAAGAGGGGCTTGAGGAATGCTACAGCGGCTCCGGCGGCGATGTAAGGTGCGACTTCTCAAAGAACGGCTACCGCTTTCCGAGCGAATCGGAGTGGGAATGGGTCGCCAGGGGAGGCGTGAAGTCCAATGGCTACGCATATTCCGGCTTCAACGACATAGGCGAGGGTGACGTGGTATTTCGGTAATTCCGGCAAGACGACCCATCCCGTCAAGCGGAAGAAGCCCAACGGGCTTGGGCTCTACGACATGTCCGGCAACGTCTGGGAGTGGTGCTGGGACTGGTATTCCGATAAGGCTAAGCCGCCCTGCGGGCCGGCCTCCGGTTCGTGCCGCGTCATTCGCGGCGGCAACTGGAGCGGCGGCGTCGATCACGTGATGCCATCCATCGAGGCCAAGAGCGTCAGGCTGAACGTCTATGCCGAGGATTCGGACGGCAGGCAATACGATATCAAGATCCAAAACGCCACAGAGACGGCCATGAAGGAAGGACGGCGAGAAGGCAAGCGCATCGTTCAGGCCGAGAGTGTCGGCAGGATGCTGCGGGCCGGGCTTCCAATCGAGGACATCGCCAAATATCTGGGGATGACTGTGGAGGAGGTGGAGAAGGTATCTGCTTCGGCATAATGGAGGTTTTATTCGCGCAAGCATTGAATTTCAAGTCGCGTATGCATCCGTTTTGCAATTTGCATTTTGATTTGGTATAATTTTCAAAAGTTCTATCTGTAAGAGGTGTGTCCATGAGTGATATTATGAGACCAATCCCATTTGATAGCTTGCTGGAGAGAGTTTTCAGCGAATATCAGCAAGGGTCGATTTTTGGAATACTTAAGGAAAATTTCTATAGGGATGAAAGAAAGCGCAATGTCAGGATTTTTTCGGATGAATGCACTACTCCGCTCGGCCCTGCGGCAGGTCCGCATACACAGCTTTGCCAGAACATAGTAGCGAGTTATCTGACCGGTTCGAGATTCATCGAGTTGAAGACCGTTCAGATTATGGACGAGCTTGAGATAGCGAAGCCGTGCATAGATGCGAGGGATGAGGGCTACAATGTCGAATGGTCCACCGAATATACGCTTACAAAGGCTAGGGACGAATATTACAAGGCATGGATTGCGTGCAATCTTCTCGATGCTTTGCTTTCCGTTGATGGATACAGAGGACCTTCTTTTGCATTCAATATGTCCGTCGGCTACAACCTCGAAGGCATAAAGAATCCGAGGATGCAGGAGTTCATCGACAAGATGATGGATGCCTCGGATGACGATTCGTTCAATGAGTATCTCAGATTGGCTGACGAAGTCATCGAAAACGGAAGATTCATTCAGGGGACCGATTTGGAGGCTGCTGCGGAGAATCTGCTTAAGATGGGCAGGTTTTCCGATATGGTTTCCAGGAAAGTCTGCAGAAGCGTGACGATTTCCACAATGCATGGTTGCCCTCCTGAGGAAATAGAGTCGATTTGCTCTTACATGCTCACTGAAAAGGGCATAGATACTTTCGTAAAGCTCAATCCTACGCTTCTCGGTTTCGATAAGGTTCGCGAAACGCTTGATAGGACCGGATTCGGCTATGTCAAGCTGAGCAAGGAAAGCTTCGAGAAGGATCTTCAATACGAGGATGCGATTCCTATGATCAAGAGGCTTTGCGCTAAGGCCGGTGTCATGGGGAGATGCTTCGGAATCAAGCTCACGAATACGCTTGGCAATGTGAACAACAAGGGCAAGCTTCCAGGGCCGGAGATGTATATGTCGGGACGCAGCCTGTTTCCGATCGCCACTACGCTTGCGGCTAAGATTTCCAAGGAGTTCAATGGCGAGCTTCCGATTTCTTTCTCCGGAGGTGTCAATATTTTCAACGTAGTGGAGCTTTTCAAGACGGGCATAAGGCCGATAACCTTGGCTACGGACATGCTTCATCCGGGCGGATATGCCAGGATGACCAACATGGCGAAGCTTTTGGAAAGCGTTCCCGATTCGTATTACGAGATGAGGAAGATCGATGTCGATGCCATCGACAAGCTTTCCACGAAGGCTGTTTCCGCTTCCTATTCGCAGAAATCCATGCGCGGCGCGAAGAAGGTGGCTTCAAGTCAGAAGAGCTTGGACGTGCTCGATTGCTTCACTGCTCCGTGCGAGAGCGCATGCCCTGTCCATCAATCGATTCCGGAATATGTGAAAAGCGCCGGGAAAGGTCCGCACGGCGCTGTTGAAGCGGTCAGATGCCTGTATAGGTATAATTCGCTTCCTAACATCACTTGCGAGATTTGCGATCACAAATGCCAGTCGAATTGCACGAGATTGGATTATGAGGGCAGAGGCGTCCAGATTCGCGATATGAAGAAGTATTCCGTCGAAAACGGATGGAAGGAATATGAGGCGCTTGCCGAATCAGTCGAAATAGAGGAAAACGGAATCAAGGTTGCTGTCGTCGGCGCAGGTCCTTCCGGGTTGGCAAGCGCGATTTTCCTCAGGGAATACGGATATGCGGTCGATGTGTTCGAGAAGAACAACAGACCTGGCGGCGTTGTGGAGTATGTGATTCCGGATTTCAGAATCAATTCGCAAGCTATTCGCAACGATTTCGATCATGCTTGCAGGCTTGGCGTTCAATTCCATTTCAATACGTCCAAGGAATATGTGAAGGTCGCCAATCTTAAGAAAGAGGGCTATAAGAGGATATTCTATTGCGTTGGAGCTGAAAAGGAGACTGAGGCGCAGGGCGTCGGTGATGACTCCAAGATAATCACCGCTCTCGAATTCCTCAGGATTTTCAAGGACGATCGCGCCGGAATACCTCTCGGAAAGGATGTGGTCATTGTGGGCGGAGGCAATACCGCCATGGATGCGGCCAGGGCTGCCAAAAGAGCGGAAAACACTGAAAACGTGACTGTCATATACAGGAGACTTGAGTCCGATATGCCTGCCGACATCGAGGAAATCGATGAGGCTAAGGCCGAGGGCATAAACTTCATATTTCTCGCTGCTCCGAAGGAGCTTATAGACGACAAGCTGGTCATTACGAGGATGAAGGTGTCTGGCAAGGATGATAATGGCAGAAGCAAGACGTATCCCACCGAAGAGACCGCCAGGATCAGGTGCGATTATCTGATTACGGCTCTCGGACAGAGCGTAGATGCGGATTCCATCATCGAGCTCGGATTGTATGTTGACGAGAAGAGAAGACCCGTTGTCGATAAGGATACGTTCGAGACGAATATCGCCGGAGTGTTTCTGATTGGCGATGCTGCTACAGGAGCTTCGACCGTCATCAAATGCGTGGCTAGCGCTAGAAAGGCTGCTGAATTCCTTGCGGAAAGGGATGAGCAGGAAAGAACCGTTTTCGATAAGGTGGATTCGGTCTATGGCGCTGAAAGCGAAGATGAATACATCAAAGGGCTTAGGGTCAGGCATGGCGATGTTCTTGGCAAAGCCGCAGATCCGAACGATTTGAGAATCAACGAGAAGATCGATGCAAGCTGTCTTGATTGCAGAGCGTATTGCGGCAAGTGCGTTGATGTCTGTCCTAACAGGGCCAATATGGCCATTGATATTTCCGAATACAGAGAGCTTTTCGATGATGCGTATCAGATCGTGCATATAGATGCATATTGCAATGAGTGCGGAAATTGCGCTTCGTTCTGCCCGCATGAGCTCGGCAGGCCTTATAAGGATAAGTTCACCATTTTCACTTCCTACGAGGACCTCAAGTCTTCGGTGAATGACGGGGTCTATATAAGCGGCGGCAAGGCATATATAAGGCAGGATGCGAGAGCGCTGATCGTCAATATTCACGACGGGGTCATTCTCAGCGATCTGGTTCTTCCGTCATACAAGGCGCTGATTAGGATTCTTTGTACGAAATACCCGTACTTGTTCACTAAAATGGGGGAATAGAAAGTGTCGAGCATACTCATAAAGGATTGTAGGATTCTGCAGACATATCCGCCGTTCGAGGTTCTGGATGGCAAGGATGTTCTTATTGAAGACGGCAAGATAGTCGAGATGGCTTCTTCGATAACGAAAAAGGCTGATGATACGATTTACGCAAAGGGCAAGACGCTTATGCCTGGCTTCGTTTGCGGACATCACCATTACTATAGCGGTTTGGCGAGGGGCATGCAGATAAGCGCCGGCCCCCAGAACGACTTCATTCAGATTCTCAAAGAGTGGTGGTGGAGGCTTGACAGAGGACTTGCCGAGGAGAGCAACTACTATAGTTCGCTGATTTGCAGCATGGAAGCCATTGCCGCAGGCACGACCGCTATCATAGATCATCATGCCTCGCCTTCTGCCATAGCCGGAAGCTTGTCGGTGATGGCAAAGGGCATGACCGATGTCGGAATAAGGGGAATCGAGTGCTACGAGGTCACTGATAGGAATCGCGGCATGAAGGAAGTCGAAGAAGGCGTTGATGAGAATGTCAGATTCGCCGAAGAAGTCGATAAGATGAAGAAGAAGGATTCCTCATATCCCATTGAAGCCATGATAGGAGGGCATGCTCCGTTCACTATCCCCGATGAAGGGCTCAAGTTGATGAGAAAAGCTGAGGAGAAGACGAAGAGGGGCATGCATCTCCATATCGCCGAAGACAAATACGATGTGGTCTGGTCCCATCACTTCCACAATAAGGATATCGTAGCCAGACTCGATGACTTCGGTCTTTTGACTAACAACACGCTTCTTGTTCACGGGCTTCACATCAATGACAATGAAGTCGATATCATAAACAAGAGAGGCGTGTATTTCGCTCATAATGCCAGAAGCAACATGAACAATCATGTCGGATATTGCAGCAGGATAAGCAAGATAAACAATCTCATATTGGGAACGGACGGCTGTGGCGGCAATATGCTCGAGGAGATCAAGATTGCTTTTCTCAAGCATAAGGACGAGGGCGGACCATGGTGGCCGAACGATTTCCTGACAGCGGAGACGAGGGCCAACGAGCTTTTGTCGAAATATTTCAATGCCAAATTCGGCAGAGTTGAGAAGGACTATCAAGCTGATTTGATATTGATAGATTATGAGAACCCCACCCCGTTGATCAAGGAGAATCTTGCAGGTCATATAGTCTGGGGAATGAGTTCCAATAGCGTGGATACCGTTATTGTCAATGGTAAGATCGTAATGGAAGGCAGAGAATTCTGCAATATCGATAAGAATAGGATTTTTGCCGAGAGTTCGAAAATCGCATCTGCTCTTTGGAAGGTGGTTGACAAAATCAAGCCATAGACGGTTTTCGAATGAAATTCGTTAAAGTGATGCTGCTAGGAGTGATCCTAGCAGTTTTTTTTGTTTTTTCGCTTTATATTTCTCGAAAAGAAGAGGCGAATGCCAAAATGCTCGCGGGTTTCGCATCCGCAAAGAGCATCATGAACGATGAGGACGCATCGTCCTTATCGACTGATGAACATGTCAATAAGCTAGTATATGATAAATGCAAGGGCAGCATAGTCGAGGTTTTTTCGTATGTCGGATCAATCCTCAATCGCGAAGGCACCGGCGTGGTTGTCCGACCTCATGCGATATTGACCAATTATCATGTGGTGGCCGATTCATCAAGATTTGTGATACGAACGCACGACGGCAAGGTTTTGAATGTTTCTATCGTAGGATACGATGAGGAAAACGATCTGGCGTTGCTTGATTCATCCGCAGCATTGCCTGCTATCGAGATTGATTCGTCGGCCGAACCTGAAATCGGAGATCGGGTTCTGAGTCTCTCGTATTTGAACGGAGTAGGATTGTTCATGAGCTCCGGTATAATCGGTTCGGTTTCCAAACCGATTCGCAATGAGAACGGCAATCTCGTATCCGGATTCATGGGCAGTGATACCGTAATACTCAATGGAGCTTCCGGCAGCGCCCTTTTGAGCAAGACCGGCAAGTTCGTAGGCTTGAATTATGCGGTTTATTCCGACAGGACTTCGCGTGGGATATCCTATTCGATCCCTTCGAAATTCACAGAAGAGATAACAACAATGATTTTGCGGCAAACCGGAAAAATCCGCAGGGGCGGCGTTGATTTTTTAGGAGCCGACCTCGCTTTCGATCCGCGCCTGAATACCATGTCGCTGAATGCCGGCGTTGCCGTAGTTGGCTTGGTGCCTGGCGGAGAAGCGGAAAAGGCGCTGAAGGTTGGTGCGACGCCGATTACGGCGGGAAATGTGAAAATGCATTCCGGCGGAGATGTGGTGGTGCGTCTTAACGGATGCGAAATAAGAAACGTCGATGACATATATACCAGTTTGGCGACCGCAGAGGCAGGGGATGAGGTTGGCGTATCTTTTTTCAGGGACGGCAAGCTTAATGAGGGCACGATAAAATTGGTGAGCAGAGAGGCGGGATATGAAAGACGCTTCTTCAAATAGCTTTGTCGGCGCTTTTTCCAAAAGGCTGCTCTTTGCGTTTGCTGTTTCGGTTTGCTTGCTTGTTTCGTGTTCCAGGAGCGGTCGAGGCATTTCGGATAGCGGCGATTCATTTCATCGCTTCTATGCGTTAGGCACATTGTGCACGATAAGAAGCGATATTCCCGATCACTCTGAAGTGGAAAGATACGTGCGAGAGGAAGAAAGCAAATACTCTGCATTCGATCGCAATGGGATTGTTTATCTCATCAATTCCAAAGCCGGAATCGAGCCCGTCCGCGTTCCATTGGATTTTCTGGATTTCATGGAAAAAGCAAAGGAATTGACGGAAGTCACCGAAGGACGCTTCAATTGCATGATCGGGTGCGCATCCATGCTTTATAGGAATGAATTCGGTGAATTTTGCAAGATTCCAAGCGATGACAGCATTGAAAACATCGTAAGGAGCGGGTTTGTCGATATTTCCGATTTGATTGTCGATCGCGAATCGTCAACAGTCATGCTTAAAAAGCAGGGAGAGGCTATTGATTTGGGAGGAGTTGCCAAGGGACTGATAATAGATAACGTAGCCGAGCTTTTAAAAGAGAAGGGCAGCAAGCGTTTCATTATCAATTTCGGAGGCGACATAAGGGTTTTCGGAGATAGGGAGTATCGCATCGGCATTCAAGATCCCGCCGGGGGGAGGGGCGAATATTCGCAGATAGTATCAATTAGGAACAAGAGCGTGGTTACAAGCGGAGCGTATGAAAGGAGTTTTTCTGAAAACGGAGAGCTGTTCCACCATATAATAGATCCGTTCACATGCCGTCCATGCGAAGTATCTAACGGTTCCGTGACCGTAATATGCGAAGATACGGTTGTGGCGGATGCGTTGGCGACGGCTCTTTTCATCGATCCGAATCTGGAAAAGGCGCTTCGAGGATGGCGTGATGATTTGGAAATTATCTTCGAGAAGAACTGAGGCATGTTGAAATATGAGAAAAGAGGATATACTTGAAGCGACTATAAGGTTGATTTCCAAAAAGGACAACCGCTCGGTATCTCTTGGCGACATAGCTGATTCGCTCGGGTGTAGGAAGCAAAGCTTGTATTCGCATTTCAAGAGCAAGGATGAACTGATAAGGCAGAGTTTAATCTATGCCGGCAGAAAAATAGAGATACCGGGACTTAAGGTGAATTTCAAGAACAGCGTGGCTGAAATCTTCCATCAGCTCGCTTCTTTCTACATAAGCATATTCAGAAGCGGAATAGCGCGCGATTACCTATCGGCGATATATGTCCTATCGGAATTCAGCATCAGGGATAACGTAGGAGTCGATGACATCGCATATATGTTTGAAACTCAAGCGTTTTTCATATTCAATGAGCTTAAGGAGAGGGGCAGGATAGCCGATGACGGTTTGTTCGATTACTTGTCCCATTTGATCTCGTTGTCAATTATGGAAATGATAGTCGGGTATTCGGACGACGAAAAGGCCGAATACGACATAGGCAAGCTTACGTCTTTTCTTGAGAAGCTTCTTCTGACATGAAGGTGGTTGTTATGGAGTTCATAGCGAATAATATGATGCTGATTAGAAGCATCATCATCGGAGCGATTATAGGGTACATCACGAATTGGCTTGCCATCAAAATGATTTTCAGGCCGAGAAAGCCATGGATGGTGTTTAAGGTTCGAATTCCGCTGACGCCGGGCGTGGTCGTGAAGAATCAGAAAAGGCTGGCGCATGCCATAGCGAATGCGGTGACGAATGTTCTTCTGCCGGAGAGCAACATCGTATCCATGCTTAAAAGCGACAACATGCGCGACGAATTCGCGGATGGGATCACAAGTTCCGCATTCGACGAAGGTTTTTCTCTTGCAGATATCGCTTTTGTCAAGAAGAACAGACAGCATATTTCCGGAACTGCATCGGAAAGAGTTGCCGAAGCGATAGCGACTGAAATAGGAAAAGCGAATTTGAGCGGCATTATCAAGGGCATTGCGGTTTCGAGCGGATTCGATTCGTTTTTGGACAACCCGTTGGTCCTTATGGCTTTGGGCGGAAACGCCTATGACATCATATCGAAAGGTGTGGCCGATTATTTGGATTCGGATGGCAAGAGGCTCATTAAAGATAAGGTTCAGGGCAAGATAAACGAGCTTATTGCAAATCCGGTTTCGCAATCTTTTGAATCATTTGGCATTGGAAGAAACGATTTCAGGGATATTCTTTGCGTTCTCTACGATGGGCTGATTGCCGAAAATGCCGTTTCCATGCTGAAGCGCATCGATATGAACAAAATGGTCGAGGACAGGATATCCAATATGGATGTCGCTGATTTCGAAGCCCTTGTGATGTCGGTCATGAAGAAGGAATTGAAGAGCATCATAAACCTCGGCGCATTGCTTGGCGCGCTGATAGGGGCTATTAATGCTCTTCTGAAATAGCGCCTCAGCTGATCATCGATCCGGAAACCGATCCGTCATGAATACCGGATTTGCATTACGATGCTTTCGGAAGCTAAAACTATTTCTTGTTTTTTCGATTTGCCTTCTTTGGAGCTTTCTTAGTGGATGCATGCTTGCTGGCGACCGTCGGCATCGGTTCTTCAGCGGTTGCGGCTGCGTGTTCGACTTCCGATATTGTGTCAGCTGACGATTCCTCGGTCTTGGCATTGGCGATTGGTTCGGCTTCCGGAACGATGTCATCCGTCGATTCTTCGGTTTTGCTTGCAGTCTCCTCAGCTGCGATCGCAGGCTCTTCCTTTGCATCGGGCGCAGCAGATTGCTCTTCCGCATCAGTCGTCGCAGCGGGATGCTCTTCTATTGCGACGCCCTGTTTTCTGGCGATTTCCTCGTTCTTCAGCTGCCTCATCGATTTTATGCCGCGTTTCTTGTAGTCTAGCATGATATCGTCATAACCGAAATCGTCATTGAAAAGCTCATCGATTCTCTTGAGAGCCTCTTGAGCCATATCTTCTTGGATGTTGGCGTCAGTAGTCGTCTCGTGCTCGTCCTCCGTTTCATCGGATTCCGAATCCGATTCGGTTTCGCTATCGCTTTCCTGAGTGGCGAGAGCATTGAACACGATCCTGTTTCTATCGTATGCTGTGAATATGGGCTTAGCATTCAAGGTCTTGCCGGTCGTCTCGTTTTTTATCGTGTTGTGCTCGATATCAATGGTGAGGACATCCTTGTGCTTTATGTTTTTGGTGCAATCGCTGCATTCTACAATCACCAGACCGAGATTTATGGCGTTCCTGTAGAACATCCTTGAGAAGCTCTCCGCTATGATCGCTTTGGCTCCCATTCTGATGATTGCGATGCAAGGGTAGTCTCTATTCGTTCCTATTCCGAAGTCCCTTCCGGCGACGATAATCCCATCGGCTGGAAAATATGGAGAGAAGTCTTCGGTTATGCCTTCGAAGCACCGGTCGCCAAGCACGTTGAGATCCTTGATTTCGACATACTTCTCTGGAATTATTATGTCGCTTGTCATATTGTCCCCGACTATGACAGCTCTGCCTTTTACAATGCCGTTTTCCATATTTGATGTCCTTATTCGTCTTTTACTGGCGTTGATATGAATCCGTTCATAACGCTTGTTATTATCGTAAGCGAGCTTGCTTGGTATAAGGTGATGCCTCTTACCTTCATGCGACCGCAGAATATCCTGTTGGTGTTTGTCAGGATCGGATTGCCTAAGCTCATAGTGCCTTCTCTCATGCCTATGCACGATGCGCAGCCGACGCTTATGCACTTCGCGCCTGCGTTTTCAAAGGCTTTGATAAAACCCAGATTCATGCATTCGCGAAGAACTGTGTTGGAGGCGGGGCATATCGAAAGAACGCTTTTATCCGGAAGATGCTTGTCCTTGAGCACATTGAATGCGGGCTCTATGTCTTTCATTTGACCCGATTGGCATCCGCCTATGAATCCTTCCGTGATTTTGATGTTCTGTTCTTCCAATTCGCTTACATAGAATATTTTGGACAAATCGGCGGAGAGTGATATCATGGGCTTCATTTCCGAGACATCGAATTCGTATGTCTTTGAATACGAGTATCCCTCATCGTTCTCGATTATGTCATATTTCCGTCCGGTTTTCCTTTCCAGGAACTTGATGACTTCCTCTGATGGCTTCATATAGCAGGTTTGAACTTCAAGTTCCGAAAACATGTCGCAGATGGTCATGCGCGATGTCGCATCCATCTCTTCGGAATATGATCCGGTGAATTCGATGACCTTGAACGAAAGCTCTTTTCTGTCTATGCTTTTTATCACGCTCAAGGCTACGTCCAATGGGCTTATCCCGCTTCTGGCTGTTCCATTCAGTCTGATTTCAACTATTTCAGGCGTTTTTATCCATGTTTTTCCCGTGGCCATGGATGCTGCGATATCGGATTCGCCTCCGCTAAAGGCGAGGATTCCCAATCCGCCTAATGCAGGCGTATGCTGATCCGCCGAGATGACTATCTCGCCGATTGCGGCGAGTTTTTCATTGATGAATTCCTCCTGCCACGTCCCCCGATATATGTCGAATTGGTATTTGATGCGATTCGCGCGGGCAAGTTCGTCTATTTTGGATTTCTTTTCCAGGGATCTTGGGCTCGGTGGCGCGGAATAGCAGTTGAAGCAGATTCCGAATTTGTCAGGGTTGAACAGCTTCAGATTGGGCTTGAGCTTTTCGAACGATTTGATGGCCGACCAATATAAGTCGTTCAATATGGTGAAATCGACCTCCACATCGACGAACGATTGACCGGATAGCGAGTTTCTTTTCGCATTCTTGCATATTATCTTTTCTATGGCGTGCATTGTAAATACCTTGAGGCCTGATTTGGTAGTGCAGAAACCTATCGGTCGTATTGCGGGCGCTTCCGAGCAACGGGTTTCGGAGGTTTCCTTGAGCCCCATAGGTTTGCAAAAACCATATTGTGATATTATAATCTTTTAAAGTTTTTTTCAAAGAGGCGCTTCTAAGTTCGGAGCGTTCTGAAACTAATCTGCAATATAGATGCCTGACTGATGATATATGATGTACTGGTAATAGGTTCCGGGATAGTCGGTTCGTCCATAGCTCACCGTCTCTCGCGATTCAAAGCGAGAATTGCGGTTATCGACAAGGAAGACGATGTGTGCGAGGGAACGACGAAAGCCAACAGCGCGATTCTGCATGCCGGTTTCGATGCCAAGCCGGGATCGCTTAAAGCCAAATTCAACGTGCTTGGCAATCAGATCTTCTACAAGCTTGCGAAGGAGCTCGACATAGAATACAAGCGCAACGGAGCATTGGTGGTCTGCAATGATGCTCAGGATTACCATGTTTTGCATGACTTGCTTAGGCGCGGCAGGATGAACGGTGTCCGGCAGCTCGGAATCATAGGGCGTGATGAGCTCAGGATGATAGAGCCGAATATCGCCGACAATGCCGTAGCGGCTTTGGTTGCGCCTACGTCCAGCATAGTATGCCCGTTCGAATTCAACATCGCTCTTGCGGAAAACGCGATGGATAACGGAGTGGAGTTCAAATTCGATAAGGAAGTGGTTTTCGTAGAGAAAAAAAAGGGTTTGTTCGCCGTCGGCACTTCGGACGGGCAAGAGTATTTGACCAAGATCGTTGTGAACGCCGCAGGCGTGCATGCGGATGAGATACATAACATGATTTGTCCTGATAGGATTTCGATTACTCCCAGAAGGGGCGAATACCTTGTCCTTGACAGGATTGACGATTACGTGCGTCATACCGTTTTTCCGCTTCCGTCGGCTTTCGGCAAGGGAATTCTGATTACCCCTACGGTGCATGGCAATATTCTTTTCGGACCCACTGCCGAAGACATAGAGGACAAGGATGGAACCAAGACTACGGCCGATGGCCGATCGAAGATTCTCGATGGCGTTTCCAAGCTTATGAAGAATATTCCGTTCGGCAAGATCATCAATGCCTTTGCAGGCTTGAGGGCGCATGAGCGCAATGGCGATTTCATCATAGGGGAGAACGCTCATGTGAAAGGATTCATCGATTGCGCCGGAATAGAATCGCCAGGTCTGACAGCCGCGCCTGCCATAGGCGAGACGGTTGCGAATGCGATTGGAAATATGTTGGGGCTGGAACCCAAGGCATATTATACGAAAAAGAGAAAAGGCATGATCCGAGTGGCAGGATTGAAGAGGTTCGAATTTAAGAAGCTTGTCGGAAAGAATCCGGATTATGCCAAGATCATTTGCAAGTGCAACAGGGTTTCGCTAGGCGAGATAAAGGATGCCATACGCAGGACTTTGGGGGCCGTGTCGTTGGATGGCGTAAAGAGGCGTACATATGCTCTTATGGGCAGATGCCAGGGCTCTTATTGCATTAGCGAGATCGCACAGATTCTGGCTGATGAGAAGAAAGTAGGCTTAGCGGACGTCACCAAGAAGGGCGGTCGCTCGTATCAATTTGAAAGAGGCGATGATGAAATTCATTGAAAGCAACCTGCATGTTTATGATGTAGTCGTTATAGGCGGAGGACTGTCGGCGCTGGTTCTTGCTTCCGAATTGTTCGATTCGGGAGTCAGGAAGATTTGCCTGATAGAACGCGAAAGCGCTCTCGGCGGCAATTTGAGGTTTGCATCGGGCAGATGGCCGTATGCGGAAGAGTCGTGCGGGTCGGACGGTCTGACGCATAAGCGCATTTGCAACCATATCGAATCGATGGTGAAAGGGATTTCGGAGCGAAATATAAAAGTTTACGCCAATACTGCCGCGCTTCGAATTTCGAAAGTCAGGAATGTTCTGACTTCGTCTGCCGACGGGGTCTTTTCCAGGTTTCATGCCAAGGTCATAGTGATATGCACTGGCGCTAGGGAACTGTCGAGAGGAGAGATCGGGATTCCGGGATTCAGGCCGTCAGGAGTTCTGACCGCAGGTGCGATGCAGCGGCTTGTTTACGAAAAGCGAATCGATTCCGGCAGCAAAAGCGTCATAATAGGCAGCAATCGCTTGGCATGGACGGTCGCCGAACTGCTTCATGGCCGCGGCGATGATGTGGCTTGCATTATGGAATCCGCAAGCGAGCCTTTGTTCGATATCGAGAGCGATGCGGCGGCTGCGACGGATGATGCGTTATTGTATATGGCTAAGAGCAAATTGCTTTTGAATACTTCATGCACTCAGATTTTGGGTGCGGAACGCGTCGAAGGCGTGAACTATGAAACCAAGAATGGCTTCGGGAATATCGAGCGCGGTCGGATCGATTGCGATAACATAGTGATTTCCTGCGGCTTCAATCCTGAGACTGAGCTGGCTGAAAAAAGCAGGATAGGGATATCGGAAAAAACGAACGGTATTGCAGTTGACAAGAATTTCATGACTGCATCCAAATGGGTTTTTGCGATAGGAGATGCGATCGGAATCCATGAGGAGCTCATTGATATTGTCGAAGAAGCGAAGGCTGCATCCGAATGCATAGCCAAATGGCTTGATGACAGACGTTTGGCATCCATGCCAAGGTTCATTAAGGCGAGAAAGCTCTTATCCGCGAAAGTGAGTCCGTTGAGGCGATTCAAAGGCAGATGAAGCTCGCCCGTCTTCAGGTTTCCCAGAATTGTTCTTCGGGTTTTCGAAGCGTTGAAAAAAGCTGAAGACGCATGAAACGAGCGCCTTCAGCCAATGGGATTTTTAGAAGCAACCTCCAAATCACATTGCAGTGTATCCGCCATCGACGGGGAGCACCACGCCCGTGACGTAGCTTGATGCAGGGCTTGCGAGGAAAATCGCAGCCGAATCGAGTTCGCCTTCGTTTCCATATCTGGAAAGCGGTATCATCGTCTTTGCGTTCTGCTGGAAGAAATCGCTGTCGAGCGTTTCCTTCGTGAGCGGACTATAGAAATATCCGGGGCAGATGGCATTTACGTTGATGTTGTATTTCCCCCACTCCGAAGCCAACCCTCGCGTGAGATTGACTACCCCTCCCTTTGCCGCATGGTATGGCGTGCAAGGGGCCACCTTGTTTCCGACGAGGCCGTACATGGATGCGATGTTTATGATGCGTCCGTATTTAGCCTTTATCATGGCCTTTTTCGCCACTGCGCGCGCCATTTTGAAGGTGCCGCCGAGATCTATGTTCATTTCGTTGTTGAACTGGTCGTCGGTTATGTCCTCCGCAGGGGCGACGGCGCCTGTCCCCGCATTGTTGATGAGGATGTCGATGCGTCCGAATTTGGCGATTATCTCGTCAACGGCGCTTTCTACGCGCTTGGTGTCCGTGATGTCGCATTGAACCGCAATCGCCTCGACTGCGAATTCCTTCTTGATTTCGGCGGCGACTTTCTCGATCAGCTCTTTTCTTCGGGCGATTGCAACGATATTGGCGCCCTGGTTCGCCAAAGCCTTCGCCATCTGCACGCCCAATCCGGTCGAGCATCCTGTGATTACGGCGACTTGTCCGTTCAAATCAAAATACTTTTTTTTCATAACAGCTCTCCTGTTTCTTTGAGAAACGAATTAGATTTTACCGGAATTGCGCAAAAACTACAACGGATGACCACAACGAATAAGTACGACGAAGAGGTTGTTTTGCCAATCGAAGCCGTCAAGTGCTATAATCGTCCTTATGAAAATATCTTACGTCGGCAATGGAAATAATTTCGATCCCTTCGACAAGGAGTTGGAGATCAAAGGAGAGGAAGGGAGGCCGTTTTATGCGCCTGAGCCTCAGGATCTTTCCGATATCCCGCTGCCTACGAAGCTCGAGGGGCTTGTGGAGAAGTTGGCTGAGAACATGCATGCGTCATGGGCTTGCGAAAAAATCGGGGATGGTTGGAAATACGCTCCCGTATATGATGAGACGCATAAGACGACCCCGCGGCTTGCGCGGTATTCGGATTTGTCAGATGAGGACAGGCGGAAGGATCGCAATGCTGCTCGCGATATCCTGAAGCTAATCATCAAATCAGGGCATGACATCGTTTGAGCCGGTGCGTTGCGACGATTGCTTGTTCTGACATTTCTTTTTGAAAAATTGGGTTGCAAGTGCTATAATCCAATGGTTTTCTCTGGATAAGACTTATGGGGGATTCGATATGAAGATAATATTCAATCCGGATGCTGATTTCGTTGCGAAAATGAGGGAGTCGGTGATTGCCAAAGGCGGCTATTGCCCGTGCAGGCTTGAGAAGAAGGAAGAGAACTATTGCATGTGCCAGGAATTTCGCAATCAGATCGCAGATTCGGAGTTCGAGGGCTTTTGCCATTGCCGCTTGTATTATAAGGAAAAATGATCGGCAATGAGAATCAGCTGCGCGAATCTTAAAAAGGACTATTCCCAGCTTCATGCCGTGAATGGCGTGAGCATCAGCGCCGAAGAAAACCGCATCACTTGCATAGTCGGGCGCAGCGGCGCAGGAAAAAGCACATTGATAAGGCTTCTGTCGCTTTTGGAAAAGGCTGATAGCGGCGAAGTGCTGTATGATGGGAGCAGAGTCGATAATCTCCGTCAGAAGGAGATATTGTCGATGAGAAGAAGCATGGGCATGATCTTTCAGTCGTTCAACTTGTTTTCTTCGAGAAACGTCTTGAAAAACGTGCTTTATCCGCTCGAAGTGGCGAAGGTTGCGAAGCACGAGGCGGTACGGACGGCGTATTCGCTTCTTGAGATGGTGGGCTTGGCCGATAAGGCGCACGACAGCATCTCATCGCTATCAGGGGGTCAGAAGCAAAGGGTGGCCATTGCCAGATCGCTTGTGCTCAGCCCGAAGGTTCTTTTTTGCGACGAGGCTACGAGCGCGCTTGATCCGCAGAGCACCAAGGATATTCTTCAACTGATAAAAAGCATTCAGCGCGAATTGAATCTCACCGTCGTGATGGTAACGCATCAGATGGAGGTCGTCAAATCCGTTTGCGATTATCTGGTGGTGATGGAAGACGGCAGGGTGATTGAGGAAGGGGAAGCTCAGGAGCATTTTGCCAACCCTCGCTCCGATACGCTCGCAATGTTTCTTAGGGATATGATGGTGGGCTCCGATGATGAGATAAAAGCGGATTATTATTTGCAATTCCTCGGAGATGTTACTGAAAAGCCGATCTTGTCGATACTTTCGAGAAAATACAATTTGGATTTCAATATCAAGGCCGGCGGAACGCGCAACGGAGGTTCTAAAACCATGGAGCTCGGCGGTCTGTACGTGGATATAGCCGGAAACGAGGAAGACAAGCGCGCTGCGATGAAGGAGCTTCGCGAGATGAGCGTGAAGGCTGTGGAATTAACGGGAAAAGAGGGAGTCCGATGATGTTCGATGCCTTATCTCTTACGCTCGAAAGCCTTGTTGAAACGCTTGAAATGGTGTTCGCATCGTCTTTTTTGTCCTTCGTCATGGGCTTGATGATTGCTGTTCTGCTGTTCGTTCTGCAGCCTGGCGGCGGAATGCATCCGAATGCGATTCTGCATGCCGTATTGTCGAAAGCCATAAACATAATGAGGTCGTTCCCTTTCATAATTCTGATAATACTCCTCATGCCTGCGACCAGACGCATAGTGGGAACTACGATTGGCGTTCGAGCCGCTGTGATACCTTTGTCGCTTGCGGCCGCTCCTTTCGTCGCTCGTCTTATCGAAAGCGCGTTTTCGGAGATAGACAAAGGCTTGCTGGAAGCTGCCAGGATCATGGGCAGCCGCAATTCGGATATAATATTCAAAGTGCTTATTCCGGAATCCCTGCCGCAGATTGTGGATGCGATCACGATGACGGTCATAAATCTCATAGCCTATTCCGCAATGGCGGGAACCGTCGGCGCGGGAGGACTTGGCGATTTGGCCATAAGGTACGGATACCAGAGGTTCAGGACCGATGTGATGTTTGCTGCGGTGATAAGCATAATTCTGATAGTCGAAGTCGTCCAAGTGGCAGGCAGTCGCATTTCCAAACATTTGAGGGATAGGAGATAGTCGCGTGAAGAAAGAGAGTTCGGGCATGTTCGACAAGATGGAACCGCAGAAAAGGGAGCTTTTGGACAAATATGCCGACCTGGTGGTCAGATATAATTCCATATTCGATCTCACTAGCGCCAAGAATAAGGACGATTTCATCGAGAACCATATCGAGGATGCTTTGCTAGCTCTTGATGCGATCAGAAAGCTCATTCCGGAAAAATGCGAAGTGTTCTATGATTTGGGTTCCGGATGCGGCGTTCCGGGAATTCCTCTCGCCATCTGCATGGAGGATAAGCAGGCGGTCTTGGTGGAAAGGGGTTCGAGACGCGCGGATTTCCTTTCCTTGTGCGCGGCCAGTCTCGGACTTGGCAAGCGCGTGCATGTGGTGAAGACCGATATAGGCGAAATTTATGATCAGATAGGATTTGCGGTGTCGCGCGCAGTCGGGCAATTCGAGGAAATGGAGGAGCGCCTTTATGACAGTCTTTCGCATGGCGGAACTCTCGTGATATACAAGGGCAGGCTGGACAAGACCGAAAAGACATGCTTTTCATATTTCAGAAACATCGATGTCGTCCGATTGGATTCCAAGAACAAGGAAAGATGTCTTTTGGTTTTGCGCAAATGATGCGCCATTGAGCGAGGCATTCGGTTGTGAAAAGAAGCTTTGTTCTATTTCTGTCTTTTTCAGTGTGTTCCATCGGCTCTTTTCTGCATGGTGCGGAGCTTGTGCGGGATCTTTCGCAATATTCGAGAAAACCGGACGATAAGATAGCGTTGGTCCTCTCGGGCGGAGGAGCGAAGGGCATAGCGCATATTCCCGTTTTCGAAATGCTCGAAAAATACAACATCGTTCCCGACTATATCATCGGCACTAGCATGGGTTCGCTCATGGGTGGGCTATATGCTTCCGGATTGAACGCGTCCGAATTGGCCGAACTGGTCATAAATGAGAATTTCGTTTCTCTTTTCAGCACTTATCCGCCGCCGCCGATGTCTCCGCTCGATTCCATTGATCCGTCCAGGAGCGAACTTGTCGGGTTCAGCTTCGATGAGCACGGCTTGTCCGACAGATCCGGAGTCATTGATGATTTTCGGATAACATCGCTTCTGAACCGATATGTCTATCCGCTTGGAAACAAATCGGATTTCGATGATCTTCCCGTAAAGTATCGCGCAGTAGCCTATAATTTCACAAGGAGAGAGCGTGAGGTGATCTCCGAAGGCAATATTGTCGAGGCCATGCGCGCAAGCATGGGGATACCTATCATATTCCAAATATACAGGATTGGCGAATGCGGGTATCTCGACGGAGGGCTTGTCGATAATATTCCCGTCTCGGTAGCGATGGATTTAGGCGCGAACATCATCATAACCAGCGATGTGACGGATAAGGACGATAAGGCGGGCGATTCCTTCATAGCTCTTGGCGCCAGGCTCATCAGCCAGGTGAACCAGACAAGGTTCAATTCGATCGATCCCGGCAAGAACAGCACGATTTACATAGCTCACGACAACTCCGGTTTCAGCATGCTCGGCTTCCATAAGGCGGCTGAAATCCTCGAACGCAGCAGGAAGACGGTGGAAGCGTTTGATTCCGATTTCGCAAAGCTGATGGCGGAAGGGGCGTCTCATCCTTCGGATCGGTTGTCCTCGAAAGGCGTTGTCGCCAGGGTTCGCCTTTCCGATGTGTCGAATAGGACGCGCGATGATTCGGGCGAATATCCCGATGAGTCCTCGTATGAACTCGAAGAATATTTGTACGAAAGGTTTTCACGATACGCCGGAAGAGGAATCGATTCCGATTTTCTCGATGAATTTGAAGCCGAATTGTCCGATGTCAGAACGAGATTGGATCTGGACACCATAGGCTATGTTCTCGATGATGTCGGAGATGGCGCATACGATGTCAGGATACGCTTCGGCGAGAAAAAGCCCGCCAAGTTCAGAATAGGCATATCGCAGGATTTGGGGGCGACCGCTTTCGGCATGAAAGGATACCCTGCTGGCTATGAGCTTGATCCGACTCTCAAGATAGGAATCGATTTCTATTCCAGGAACGTGAAGCATCTGGTGAATTCGTTCTCGCTTGCGTTGAAAAGGGACATATCCGTTTCGCTCGGCTATGAGCTGACTTACAGAAACAGGTTTTCGCCATATTACTTCCAATATCGCATGGACTACGATGCCGGGATCATTTTCAACGGCGGAAGCAAGATAAAGCGCTTTTTCGAGAATTACGATCGGGCTATCGGTTTTGAAGCGGATTTCTTTTTCGATGAAAAGGACTTCGACATATCGATAGGCTTGAGAAACAGCATTTACGTTCTGAACAAGGCGATGCGCGATTTCGACATCAGAAAAGACAGCGATGTCCTGTTTGCCAGATTCAGAGGCATTTTCCTGGATTCGCACGTTCCGCGCATAA
>CAMOXM010000005.1:0-27540 GCA_946629155.1 uncultured Spirochaetaceae bacterium
TTCAAGTCTCTCCCTCGGTTGGAAAATGAGCTCTCTTATCCTAGCATCTATGAAGCCATCTGTAAAGTCCGAGATGCCCACCCCTTTGGGGAGGCACTCCCTTCGGCAGGCCGTTTCCTAAGGCTTCCCGCCTTCATCAATACCTTTTGCGCGATCTTCGCGCACCATTTATGACGTTTCCGCTTGTAACTCCCATTTCCTTTGCGATTCGGGAGGGAATGATTTCGTTCACGGAATTCCTTTGCAAATGATTCCGAAAATCCAATTCTTTTTTCGAAAGCCCTTGCAATTCGCTACTAATTCGCAAGTGAATTGATTTTCCATTATGTTTTCACTAAAATAATGGCTTAGGCATTGCATGCGTTTATCAAGCTACAAAAGCAATGGTTGAAAGCAACAATGCCCTAAAGGAAATGATATATGAGAAAATTGACTAAAAGTCATATCATGCTTATGGCAACTGGGGTCGCTGTCGCTGTTGCGGCGTTCGTTCTGACCAAATTCGGGAATCCGCAGAACATGGGATTCTGCATCGCTTGCTTCATAAGGGATATTGCGGGGGCGATGAAGTTTCATAATGCCGCCGTAGTCCAATACATGAGGCCTGAGATACTTGGAATAGTATTGGGCTCGTTTGTCATGTCGGTGATCAGGAAGGAGTTCAAGCCGAAAGGCGGTTCATCGACTTTGCTCAGGTTCTTCATCGGAATGGGTGTGATGATTTGCGCTCTCGTGTTTTTGGGTTGTCCTTTGAGAATGATAATCAGACTTGCCGGCGGAGACATGAACGCTCTTGTCGCCCTTGTCGGGTTTTCACTTGGAATAGGGTGCGGCTCGCTGTTTCTGAATCAAGGCTTTTCTTTGGGAAGAGCTGATAGGAAATCGTCGTTGGAAGGCGCGATTGCTCCTGCCGTTCAAATCGCATTGCTGGTTTTAGCGCTTGCCGCCTCCGGGCTCCTCGCTTTTTCGCAAAAGGGTCCGGGGTCCATGCACGCTCCGTTTTTCATGGCCCTTGCCATAGCCTTGGCTGTTGGCGCTCTTAGTCAGGTTTCCAGGGTTTGCTGCGCGGGCGGGATACGCGACATATATCTTACGAGGGATTTCACATTATTCACGGCTCCGTTCCTGATCTTTGTCGTGCTTTTGGTTCTTAATTTGATTGGCGGCACTTTCAAGTTTGGTTTCGAAGGGCAGCCGGTCGCTCATTCGGATCACTTGTGGAATCTGCTTTCCATGTTTGCAGTGGGGTTGGGCAGCGTCATGTTGGGCGGATGTCCGCTTCGGCAGCTGATTTTGGCAGGCGAAGGCAATTCCGATTCTTTCATGACTTGCATAGGCATGTTTGTCGGAGCGGCGATTTCGCATAATTTCGGACTTGCAGGGGTTGCGGGCAAGGGTGCTACGCCGGCAGGAAGAATCGCCGTTTGCGTCATCATTTTGTTCTTTGCTTGTTCCGCAACGCTTATCGCTCGCAGCAACAGAAGCAGAGCTTTGGCTTGAAAGGGGGTTTGCGATGGTCAGTATAGATGTTTGCGGGCTTAATTGCCCTGAGCCGGTGCTTAAGGTCAGAAAGGCGATGACTGCCGGTGAAAAGGAGATAGAGGTCGTATCTGATGCGCAAGTCGCTGTGGAGAACATAACCAGGCTGTGCGATAAGATGGGGTATGGCATCAGGGTTTTGCAAAAGGACGGCGGCCTGTTCAGCCTGAGCATATCGAAGGGCTGATTGCGGGAATGTCTTGCCTCTGCGTGACATTTGACTCGCATTATCACGCTTTGCTTGCGAAGAGACTCTTGGGAAACGGGTACTTTCTTGCTCCGACGCCGAGGATCGTTTCATCATCGTGCGCCTCCTGCGTCGAGTGTGATCTGGATGATGGCGAGAAGGTCGATGACAATGATGTGGGGAAGTATTCGTCGCTTGCCGGCTCAGAGGGCGTTTATATTCTCGCGGAAAATGGGAAGGTGACATTGTATGAGCGCAAATGACTCTAATTCGGGTGCAGGTTCTGGCGCAGGCGAAAAGGTTCGCCTGACGCAATTGTCGAATGCCGCAGGGTGTGCGGCGAAACTCAAGGCGACGGAGCTGATTGGAATTCTCAGCGCATTGCCGAAGTTTCCGTGCGAAAGTCTCGAAGTGGGCTTTGAAGGGGCTGAGGATGCGCTTTGCTATAATCTTAATGACGATACCTCACTCGTATCGACTGTGGATTTTTTTCCGGCAATGGTGGACGAGCCGTTTGCTTTCGGCGAAATCGCTGCGGCGAATGCGATATCCGACATTTACGCCATGGGGGCGAAGCCTTTGTATGCTTTGTCGCTGATGTGTTTTCCGCAAAGGCTTGACAAGGGGATATTGAAGGAGATTCTGGAAGGCGGCATTTCAAAAGCCAAGGAGGCGGGGATTCCTATCGCCGGAGGGCACACCATAGACGATGAAGTGCCTAAATACGGACTTTGCGTCACCGGCGCGGCTAAAAGGGGAAGGATATGGCGCAATAACGGCGTGAGAATCGGAGATTGCCTGGTTCTCACGAAAACCTTGGGAGTTGGAATAATAAACACTGCCGTGAAGTGCCGTGAAGCATCCGCTGAGGCTGAATCCAAAGCGGTCGAGTCGATGAGGACGCTTAATAAGTATGCATGCGAAATCGCATCTTCTTATGACGTTCACGCAGCAACCGATATCACGGGCTTCGGACTCCTCGGCCATCTTATGGAAATGACTGAAGGCGCCAATGCGCGCTCAAGATCGGATCGTCCCGAATTGTCCTTGAAAGTTTTGTCGTCTGATATTCCGTATTTCCAGGAAGCGTTCGAACTCGCCGAAATCGGTATTCTGCCTGCCGGACTTTACAACAACCGCGATTACACCAAGGGCAAGGTGGCTTTCGCCGATGGCATTCCATTGGCTTTGCGGGACATAATGTTCGATCCTCAGACTTCGGGAGGGCTTGTTCTTTCAATGTCGAGAAAAGATGCCGAAAGCTTCATTCGAAAGATGCCTTCAGCCAGGATCATTGCCGAAGCGGTGCCATATTGCGGCGTCCTCATTCAAGTCGTATGATGTCGTTTCCCCGTAGATTCAAAAATCTCTTTTGAAAAATCTTCGACCAAATGATATTCTAATAGCGAAACGGAGGATTCGTGAGAGGCTGCATCGCCTGTCTGGAGGTTTGCAATGGAAGTCGTGGTCTTGGCTGCAGGTATGGCATCAAGGTATGGCGGGCTCAAGCAGCTTGAACCTGTCGGACGCAATGGCGAGGTTCTGCTTGACTACGGCATATACGACGCAATCAAGGCCGGTTGCGATAAGATCATATTCATCATAAGAAAGGATATCGAAGACGATTTCAGAAAGGCGGTATTCGATAGAGTCGCCCGACATGCGGATTGCAAATACGTTTTTCAAGATAAGACTTCAAGATTGCCTAATTCATTGCGCTTGTTCGCCGAGGAAAGACGAAAGCCTTACGGAACCGTTCAGGCGCTTCTTTGCGCGGAGAACGATATAAGGTCTGACTTTATCATAATGAATTCCGACGATTATTACGGAGCGTCCTCATATGGCATGTTATGCGACCACTTTAAAAACTCCAGGAAAAGCGCGCTTGTGGGCTACAGGCTTGATAAGACGCTAATGGGAGACGGAAGAGTGAACAGGGGCGTGTGCGTCTTTGATTCTTCCGGCAACCTTACCGGCATCGAAGAGACTTATGACATCGGAGTCGAATCGGGGGTGATTGCCGGAAGGACCAGAACTCGGAACAGGGTGGAAATGACAGGAAGTGAAATCGCTTCGATGAATCTTTTCGGATTTCCCATCTCGACGTTCTCGTTATTTAACGAATATTGGGAAAAATTCACGGATTGCATTAGGACGGACAATTCCAGGGAATGTCTGCTTTCGGTATTCAGCAACGAGATGCTGATGCAGGGCAGATTGCAATTCGATTGCTATTACGCCAAGGACGAATGGTTCGGAATGACTTACAAGGAGGATGCCTTGCTCGTTCGCAAGAAAATCGAGATTTTCATCCGAAAGGGCGTTTATCCCGAGAACCTCTGGGGGTAAGCGCTCAAAGGCATTCACCATTGTACAGTAAACTTACCCAAGCCTCCGGCAACCCCTGCGAGCAGATTTGAGATGAGAAACCGCCTATACAGTTCCGGCGCCAAGCAGGACAATACTTTGTGTATGGCCTGCTGTGCCGGAACGATTGGGCGGTTTATCGCTCAAATATGCTCGCCATCGTATAATGTTTTGATTTTTTACATAAAGTGTCATACAATCCATACCCTATATGTCCAAATCAGACTACATAAGGATTTCCAAGGCTCGCGAACATAATCTCAAGGGCGTAGATTTGTCGATACCGAAGAACACTCTCACGGTGATTTCTGGGCTGTCCGGAAGCGGCAAGACCTCACTCGCCTTCGATACGATTTGCGCCGAGGGGCAGAGGCGTTACATGCAATCGCTTTCGAGTTACGCTCGCATGTTCCTCGGAGAAATGAAGAAGGCGGATGTGGAAAGCATTGAGGGACTTTCCCCGACCATTTCAATAGCTCAGAAAACCGTTCATTCCAATCCCAGGAGCACTGTCGGGACGCTTACGGAAATCTACGATTATTACAGGCTTTTGTTTTCTAAAGTAGGAGATATGTTTTGTCCGAAATGCGGAAGGAAGCTTGAAGCGGTTGATATTGACAGGATAATAGAATTCGTGTATTCGTTCGGCGAGCAGGAGAAAATCGCAATATGCTCTCCGATTCTCATAAACAGGAAGACCGAAGGCAAGTCGTTGTTCGCTCAAATTTCCAAAATGGGATATAAAAGAGTGGTGATAAACAACAGGATCTATCTTATCGACGAAGCGCCTGAGCTTGACAAGAAATTCAAAAGCAATGTTTCCGTTGTAATAGATAGGCTCAAAATCACGACAGATGACAGGTTTCGCCTTGCAAACAGCATTGAAAAGTCTTTCGAGCTCTCCGACGGTCTTGTCGAAGTTGTCAGGTTGGATAACGACAACAATCCAGTTGAAATCAGAATATTTTCGAAAAAAGCGTCTTGTCCTGAATGCGGCATATCGCTTGCGGGCAAGGAGCCGAGATTGTTTTCATTCAACTCTCCGATAGGGGCGTGTCCGAAATGCAACGGCATAGGGTATCTTGATGAATTCGATGTCGATAAGATCATACCCGACAAATCGCTTTCATTCATGGACGGCGGCATCGTTCCATGCAATCCGAATGCCGATTATTACCTGAAGCCTTTCGAAGCGCTTGCCAAGGAGCTGAAGTTTTCATTGAATACGCCTTTCAAGAATCTATCGAAGGAAATCCAAAACATCATCTTGTACGGGCTCGGCAGGCCAATGAAGAACGAATATTCGCTTCAAAGCATGACCAATGCTTCTTCGTTCACCATACATCATGATTTCAATGGCGTGATTCCGGAACTCAGACGTCGTTCCAAGCAGACGTTTTCGGATTACATGCGGCAATATTTCAATAGTTTCTGTTCGTTTCAGGTTTGTCCGGAATGCGGAGGCAGAAGGCTGAAGCAGGATGCGCTTTGCATCAAGGTGAATGGAAAGAACATTTCGGAGGTCTGCGATTTGAGCGTCAAGGACAATTTGGATTTTCTGAATAACCTTTCCTTGAGCAGTGAGAATGCGCAGATCGCCAAGGAAGTGGTTTCCGAGTGCGTGAAGCGGCTTACTTTCCTGAAGAATGTGGGGCTCGAATACCTTACGCTTTCCAGATTATCAGGCACCCTTTCCGGTGGAGAAGCCCAGCGCATCAGGCTGGCGTCTCAAATAGGCTCTGCTCTGACCGGCGTGCTCTATGTGCTGGACGAGCCGTCCATCGGCCTTCATCAGCGCGATAACAACAGGTTGATATCTACGCTGAAAAGCCTTCGCGACATCGGAAATACGGTGATAGTGGTCGAACATGACGAGGACATGATCAGGCAGGCGGATTATATTGTCGATTGCGGTCCGGCCGCCGGCGTTCACGGCGGAGAGATAGTGGCCTCTGGAAGCGTGGAGGATATAGAGAAGTGCGAAAGGTCACTGACCGGAGATTATTTGTCCGGCAGGAAAAGCATAGCCATTCCGAAATCCCGTCGCAAGGGCAAGGGAAAGCTTGTTTTCACGGGTTGCTGCAAGAACAATCTCAAGTCGATCGATGTTACTATCCCATTAGGCACGCTCACATGTATAACGGGTGTTTCGGGAAGCGGCAAATCGACTCTTCTTAATCAGATAATGGTGCCGGCGATTCAGGATAGGCTTTTGCGCGGCAAGGAAAGCTTCAACGGCTTCAAATCGATGAAGGGCATCGAATTGATAGACAAGATAGTGGATATAGACCAGAGTCCCATAGGAAGAACGCCGAGATCGAATCCAGCCACCTATATCGAGGTTTTCGGAAAAATCCGCGAGCTGTATGCGCAACTGCCGGAAAGCAAAATGCGCGGATATGCTCCGGGCCGGTTCTCATTCAATGTTTCGGGAGGCAGATGCGAGAACTGCCAGGGAGACGGCGTCAGAAAAGTCGAGATGCATTTTCTTCCGGACGTATTCGTGAATTGCGAGGTATGCCAGGGAAAGCGCTATAATAAGGAGACGCTTTCGGTGCTCTACAAAGGCAAAAGCATAGCCGATGTCCTTGACATGACAATGGAAGAGGCATTGGATTTCTTCAGGGCGCATGAGCAGATACGGCGCAGGCTGGAAACAGTTTGCTCGATAGGATTGGGCTATATCAAGCTTGGAGAAAGCGCGCTCAATCTTTCGGGAGGCGAAGCGCAGCGTGTCAAATTGGGTCTTGAGCTTTCCAAAGTGGCTACGGGCAAGACATTGTATGTTTTGGATGAGCCGACCACAGGCTTGCATTTTCATGATGTGAAGGTGCTGATAGACGTTCTGCAGCGCCTTGTGGATCAGAACAATACCGTTGTGCTTATAGAACACAATCTCGATGTGATCAAGGTCGCAGATCATATCATCGATCTCGGGCCGGAGGGCGGCGATGCGGGCGGCACTGTCGTGGCGACTGGCGCTCCGGAGGAAATATGCGAAGCTGCGCAATCGCATACCGGACGTTTCTTGAAGGCGCTTCTAAAAACCTCAGAATGAAGAAGCAATTAAATGGCGCTTTCAAAACATCAGAATCCGAACCTGCCAGATGTCCTTCCGGCTGAAAATCCGCAAGCATCTTCGAACATCAGGTTTTTAGAAGCGCCCTAAATCACAAGAAATTTGAATTTCATGCGACAAATCGGCGTTATTCTTCTCTTTAAATAATATGGGAAGAAATCTGAAAAAGCCTTTTTTGCTTATATTATTGTTATTATATGCTGCGCCGTCGGTTTTCACAGCGAAAAAAGTGTGCGGCGCGGTTTTGAAGAGCAACTCTCTTTTGGAAATCGCATTTGATGACAGGACGACCAGAACGCTCAGGATAAGTCCTGCATTGGCTCCGGGTGAAAAGAGAAGGATACCCTTCAGCATCGGAACATTCGATAGAGTGAATTATGCTGTGGAGGTCATGGGCGAGACAGAGGGGCTGGCCGAGCTACTCATTAGCGAATTCGTATGCAAGGGCAGAAACGGAAACGATATGGTGGAATTATATGTGGCGAAAGGCGGCCGGACGGATGGAATCGCGCTTTTTTCTGACGAGGGCGAAGCGGCACTGCCATCATCGGAAGTTTCTCAAGGCCAATATTTGTCATGCGGTCTGGATATGAAGAATTCCAAGGGATTCATTGAAATCAGGACGAGCGCGAATAGGACCACGTCCAGAATTCTGGATAAGGTCAGGTATTCGACAGGTCGGAACGGCGAGAGCGAGGCGTCCGATGCGTGGCAGGGCGAAGGTGTGGATGTAACCAAAAGCACGGCCACCAGAAGCGTTAATCGCAGGATTCTTCCGAACGGAGGGTATGCTGATACGAATACTGCCAACGACTTCTACATCACGGTTACTAGGGGCGCGACCATAGGCGGAGAAAACAATCCTAAGATTTTCGAATGACTTGCGATCAGACGCTCGACGTCATATTCGCCTGTTTTCCCGCGTTCGATAGTATGCGCCCGATAGTATGCGACCTTGAAAAAAAGCAGCGAAAAACTTAAAATATGAATCCATGGGCAATTCGGTCGGACGCATGCTTGCCGTGTCGTTAATCATCAGCTTTTTATTGTGCTCATGTTCGGCATTCAATTTGAAGAAAAGGACGATAAAGGTCGAGGGGATGTCGTCTGTGGAAGTCGATAGCGATGTGGCGGTTGTTTGCATAACCGTCCGCGAGGATGGCGATTCGAGCAAGGATGCCCAGCAGGCGGGCAATGCCAGAATCAATTCGGTGGTTTCGGCTGCCAAAGGGTGCGGCATTTCGCCTGATTCGATTAAAACGACTGCTTTCAGGATATATCCGATCTACGATTTTTCTTCGGAGGGCGGAAGGAAGCACAAGGGTCAGGAGTATTTTCATTCGCTCGAAGTGGAGATAAAGGATTGCAAGCGGGGCGATGGAGTTAATGTCCTTGCCGGTTTTATCGATTCGCTGAATGATATCGATAAGGTGGAAATCTGCAAGATCGTCTATAGGCTTTCCGACAATCTCAAATGGATCAGTCAGGTTAGGACTCAGGCAGTTGAGAACGGAATGGAAAAGTGCAGGGATTATGCTAAGGGCGCCGGCATGAAAGTCGGAAGCATATCGAGCATTTTCGAGAATTATTTCACTTTGGCGTATTCCGATGACGAGCTTATTGCAGGTGAGATGCCGTTCGGAATGGAGCAGGCTGGATTCGAAGGCGCCGCGCTTGGCGACTATTCGGAACCGATGCAGGCGCAAGGCGGAAAGGTTTCGATAAAGGCGTCGGTTTCCATAGAGGTCGAATTGGAGTAGAAGTTTTCCGAAGCGCCTAATTATTGTTGGGGTTTTGCCGATAGCGTTTGCATGCTTTCGACATCATATATGGGAGAAGTTAGAATGAATAGGAAGTTTTATTTTTCGCTTGTCGCTGCCGTTGCGCTTGCATTGGCGTCTTGCGGTTCGCCGATAGTCGTTAGGACGAAAACGCTTACGCCTTCCGATATCGATATGGGTTCGATGAGGAATGTGGCTATTGCCAGCACTGACGCTTATAGCGGGGGATTGAAGAACTCATCCATAAGGTTCACGGGTAGCGGCGATTACTTTTCGATGTCGCCTTATTCCTACGGCAGCACGATACATGTGGATTTGTCCAAGCATTTCAATGCGAAGTTCATAGATGATATTCAGTCCACCGGATATTTCACGAAAGTGATCGTTCCGCCTGACAGCGATATGCTTGCCAAGCCTGGAGCAGGCGAAAGCCTTGGTCTTACCAGAGCCGAATTGGCGAAGAAGAACAAGATAGATGCCATAATAAGCACGAACGTATCCAATATGACGCTGGACGAGTATGTCGAAACGATTCCGGTTTACAAATATGAGAGCAAGAAGGATAAGAACGGCAAGACAAAGACCGAAAAGAAGCTCGTGCGATACGACTACTCCTTGCACCAGACCGCGTATTTGGAGGTCGAGCTGAAAGTGACGGATCCGATTACCAACAAGGTGATCGCTTCGAAAAAAGCGAGCGACAAGTATTCCACTTCCAAATACGTTTCGTATGGCGCTGGCCGCTCGGATTCGTTGGAGAGCAAGTTCGAGGAAATGCTCGACAATATTTCGATAAAACTGGCTAACATGATGATTCCCCATTACACTTATCGCGAAGTCGAAGTCATGGATAACAAACCTAAGCTCGACTCTGCCGGCCTCGCCTACGACTATGTCAAGAATGGCGGCTACGTTCAGGCCTTGGAAGTCTTCAAGGCATGTTGGGAAGTCAGCAAGCATGTTCCGTCCGGATATAACGCCGCCTTGCTCATGCATGCATTGGGCAGAATCGATGAAGCCGTCGAACTTGCGCAATCCGTTAGCGATGAAACAGGCGCTCCGGAGATTCTTCCCTTGCTCGGCAACCTCAAGGCCATGCAGGCATTGGAGAGAAAGGCGATGACGCAGCTGGTCGACAACGGCGTTCAGGACGTGCAGGAGGATATTCCCGATTTGACAGGCAAGACCATGGAGAACAAGCCGTTCCGCGCCTATCTTGACCCTGCATACGAATATGTGAAGAAAGGCGAGTTCGCGCAAGCGTTCGAATTGTTCAAATACGGCTGGGAGACCGAAAAGCATCTGCCTTCCGGTTATAACGCCGCACTCATACTCGGGGCTCAGAATAAGCTTGATGAGGCGATTGCGCTGGCAGAGGAAATAAAGACGCAGACGGGTTCGCCTGAAATTCTTCCTTTGCTCGGAGAGCTGAAGTCCAAGGCCGAGAAGCAAACTAAGAAATAGGAATCGAACAGCTTTGGTTTTGCGTGATTACGCCAAAGTTGCAGGCGCCGGCAAATTTTTTTGCCGGCTTTTTGTTTTGAAGGCGCTTTTCAAAGCTTTGGCATCCGAATCTGCCGGACGTCTTTTTATTTTCATCGTTCTTTTCGCCGCTGTTTCGCATCAGGGCGCTTTTGCCGATAATCGCGCCGATATTTCCTTGCTTTCGGTGGATTCGCCGTCGAGCATATATTATAACGATAAATCCCTTATTGCGATCGATTCGTTTTTCGCCGAGAATCTGAATTTTCCGGAATCGGCTATGGTCCATCATCAAATCGATGCGGCGGCTACGGTTGCAGGACCGAGAATAGGAATGAGGATTTCGATAGGCAGCTTCGGCAGCGGCAATTTGAGAAAGGCGGGCGCGATGTCGATAGTGAACTATTTCGACATAAAGGTCGCATCATCGTTCGGTTACGGCGATTTGGCTTTCGGGTTTTCATGGAACATATCAGGCGAAAGGGAAAGGGAGGTCAGCGTTTCATCCATCGGCGAATCGTTTGCGGACTATTTCGAATACATACTCGTAAAGCATAACGATTCCAATATCAGAGGTGTGGAATCTGATTTCGCCTTTCAGGTTTCATACAGGTTTCGCGATATCCTGTCGCTATGCGCCTATGCCGATCGCTTCCTGTCGCTTTCCTCCCAAGCGGTTTCCTTCAGCATGGAGAGCGTTCTGTCGTCGATAGGGTTTTCATTTGCGATAAAACTTCCCAAATACGATCGCAATCTTAGTCTGAGGTCATTGCTTGCAGAGCTTCACATGAGCTTTTTCGATCTGTTTTCGGAGTCTCCCGCTTCGGACATGGATTTGCGCATAAAGTTCGTTTTGTCCGGTCGCATGGACGTCACATTGTCAAACATGATTTCGTTCGGGGATTTCTCGAATGTGATTTCAACATCGTCGCATATAGTATCTGTGATTTGCAGATCGGGCGATATCATGCCATTCGTTTCGTTCGTTTTTCCTTTTGATACGTATGCCGGAACGACGGGCATCAGATATGTTCGGTTCAAACTCGGGCTGAAATATGTTATGTGATGCCGCTTCGGAAGCTTTAGAGGCTTAGGCTTTCTTGGTACGGTGGGGGGCTTTGGTTATAATCATTCCAAAAGCGTGAGTTAGACAAACTAGGAACTTGAAGAACCGAAAGAGCTTATAGAAACTGAGAAGAAACAGAAGAACAAAAAGAACAAAAAGAATAAGAAGAAAAGAACCGAAAGAACCGAATGCAGAGTGATTAGTTTTTGAGAGGTGCTTCCGATCGGTGAAAGCCTTGAGATTATTTCTTTGGAGGATTCGATGAAGAGTTCGTGGGCTCGCATCCCGTTGATTTCTGTATTATCGTGTTTGATTTTCGCCTTCGCATGCAAAGATGGTGATTCCGTTGCTGTGAAGTCGATATCCGGAAGCCTAGGAGATGCGGATAGCGCCCCTATCGACCGTAGTGATGATGCTTTGGCGATCATATACGCCATAAATGTTCAGGACGATAATTTCAACCCATTGTTCAATATTGGACGATTTTTCGATAGATGGCAAGAAAAGCCGTGTCGAAATGAAATGGGATTACAAGAAGATGAGCGCTGACGGAATCATTGACAACATCGAATCGTTCGTATTCAAATACCTCGTTCCGGTAACAGTGAACGGCAATTCTAGCAGAATGCCTTGGACTACGGAAATTTCCCCAAGCACGGGAAAATTCATTACCGATTGCGGCAAAATGGATCAAAATACGGCATACAACATACGGTTCTACGTGAGATACAAGGATCATGTCGGGCCTGATAGCTCAAAAGCCGAGGATAGGCTGTTCATTGATACTACTTCCGACAGGACATTGCTTGATCCAAATGACGAATTCGATAAGTCGCTTTGGTATTTGACCAGTTTCAATACGACAACGCTCAACAGCGTAGGCTCCAATATCTTGGGCTTTTACGGATACGACATGCGCAAGGGCGGGAGCGAGTTCAATCCGGATGGTTTGGTTTCAGGCGCTTTTCTCGATATGAATTTGCTTATGGCGAGCAATCCGAATGCAGTTCGCGTCGTGATGTTGGATACGACTGAAGTTTTCCATGATGAAGTCACGAAGGAAAACATCAGCGAATACATCTCTTCCGCCAGGACCTCTTCGAAATGGGATATGAGTTTTCTCAGCACAAAGGACAATACATGGGGCTTCATGACGGACGGCATATCGAAGATAGGAGCGAAAAAGGGTGATGACGGCAAGGAGAAGAAGAATGATACGACGATGGATTTCGCAAACGGCTTGTCCTGCCTGATCAATTCGACGGTTTCAAGCCTTTTGGGTCTCATCGCGGGCTCTGATCAGTATTCATCCGCCTCGAAGACGAAGAAGTTTGACAAGAGCATCGCCGGCAGGTTTTCGTATGTGCGTCAGGTTCGGCGCGAATACATCGATCCGCAATATTGGTCTGTAGAGGCCATGAAGCCGTTTATGAACAAATATTTCCTCAAGGATTTGAATAACGATAAGATTTCGCCGGAGGAGATCTTCAACAGATACGGCACCCATGTGATATTGGATTTGATTATGGGCGGTAAGATGATTGTCGATTATTCGAGCTATGAGGCCAGTTCCTATTATCCTTCGGATTTTTCAAATGCTGCGGAGGAGCTTATGAGCGGTTCTTCGAGCAGCTATTCCAGCGTGTCGAATTTTCTGAACAGCAATTCGGATTTGAAAGTTCACGTATGGGGAGGCGTTGGTGCGACGGCAGTCGTCAATACGTTGTTGGAATATGCCAAAGCCGTAAACAATTGGTCCAAGACGGTGTACAACCCCAAAAACGCCAGTTCGAATATCGTGTTCATAGATGCTCCGGATTTGCTTAGAAAGCAAGGTTCGCTTACAGGAGCTTGGAATTTTGCAAGCGAGGGCAATGTGGAGAGGCGCAACGAGATAATGCTTGCATATTCGCGTTACCTCATGGAATCGTCCTATGAAGTATCGAGCATGATTAACGGGCTCGATAGGTATTTGTCCGACATAGTGTTTGAGAGCTTCGGATCCGATCGCGATTCGTCCTATTGGGCGACGAACAAATTCAATGAAAAACTTTATGACTCCGGACGGTTTGATGATGATTTCGCTTTCATAAAATCTTTTGAGGGGAGCAATGGGAATCCGGCCAAATTCGGCAAGGGCATATATGGAGCCGGAGTCTATACGTATGATGAAGATAAGGCTTTGAAGGGCGTCATGGTCACGGATTCCAATTCGGGAGACAATTCCTTTGGGGCGCATGCCAAGATGATAATGGAATATTTCGGGCTTTCGGATTCGGACGGCAATGCCGATTATCCGATAGTTCATATAACGTTGCCACAGGCTTTGCTGGTGTGCAATATGCTTACTGCGGCGTATAATGAGGTTCATGATGAAAAATTGTCTTTCGCCTACGCCTATGATTTGGCTTATGAAGTCGACGATGGCTATGTTGTGAAAACGCTGGATACCGGCGGTGAAATACATAGAATCATCCACAGGCATCGGTCATGCGCTTCCGAATTCCACGGGCTTCAGGTTGCCTAAAGCGTATGAATACGAAATCGCTACGACGGTCATTCCGTTCGATCCCGGTGATCTGAATGCCTCCTGCCTGAACGGCATCGGTTTGCCCGCCTTCGCCAAAACCCCGGAGGCGTCTGTGAAATCGCATTTCATCTGCGAAAGCGCTGATATTCTTCCGGCTTATGTCGCCGACAATCTGAATCTTCTGGGGATGTCGAATGCCATCGGCAATATTCGCAGGTGGCTTGATACGAAGCTGGATTCCAATGGGGATGCGCCTGAATACATGGTGAGATCGGGATCCTTCATGCTGGAAGAGCGCGAAGAATTCGGATTGCACAAATATTTCGATGATGCGAGCGATGCGTATCGCTCATCATCCAAATACAATTACGCTTTTTATGATCTCGGAATGAGAGTTGCGAGGGGATTATGATTGGAAAGGGATCCTGTTTCGTTTTTTGTTTTCTGGTGTTCTCAGCTTTGATTTCATGCAATCATGCTCCGAAACGCGGCTTAGCGGATCCGTCTGCGATGTCGAGAAAGGATGCATTGCTTTATGACGGAGACCTTGATTTTGACAAATACGACATGAGTGCATCCGTCTATGTGTCCACGAACGATGGCAGAGTTCATCTGACATGGGCGGAACCTGAAGCCAGCAACTATTACGGCATTCAGGTTTCATACTCGTATGTCAGAACCGACAACAACACTTCGTCGCAGGGGGTGGAGACCAATACCTATGTCAAGGGCTCTCCGACGGATGTGGCTATCATAGACGCCAAGAAAATGGAGAATCTCGTTCTTAATGTGAGGATAATAGATACGTCTGGCAAGGTTTATCCGCCAAAGACCATAGTGAAGGTGATAGAGCTGGTTACGACGAATTATGCGCTTGGGAGGGGCTATAATGTCGCTGACAGCGGATTTTACAAGCCTTTGCATGTTAGCAAAGGGGCGATTATCGACATGCTGAAGCTGAAGAATTGGAACAGGTTCTCAGCGGGCATGGTTGTCATGAACGAATCGACTCAGGAATATGAATACGGCACATCGCTTGAGGAAATGTCGAAAAAGGCGAGCAGATCGGTTACTACGAAGTTCAAGGCAGGCGTGTCATCGTCTTTTTACAAAGTGTTTTTCAAATTGGACATAGAGAAAACGGCCAAGACATCGAGTTCGGAATCCGAATCCAACAAGCAAAAGGATTTTTACGGAATGATTAAGGCCAAAGTGGTGCGCAAGAAGGAGTGGGTTCTGTCGCAATACGCCACACCTGATGTTTTAAAGGATTTCCTGACGCCGCAATTTGAGAAGGACATCAACAACCCTAATGTCAGCCCGGAAAGCATATTCGAGATCTATGGCACGCATGTCCTCTTGAACACTTATGTCGGTGCGAGAATGGATGTCAATTATTCCGGAACATTCAAAGACAATGCCGAAGGGGCGACCGCTGAAAAAGCATCGAAAGAGCTTTGGGTTGCCTTGTCGAAGCAGGAATACAGTTCGGCAACCTCATCAAGCAGCTGCAAGGAGTCGGAAACCAGGTTGCTTCTCGAGGCTGTTGGCGGACCGCCAATAGAAACGAACGTCACATATACAAGTGCCGGCATATCGTCGAAATTCGTCAGTTGGGCGCAGGAAGTGGATGACAGCAATTCCGTGTTCATTGATTCTCCGGATTGCATAGAGAATGAGGATTGGTCAACCGGGATATGGCTATATGCCGAAGACCCTGAAAGGCAAAGCGAGATTTGCAATGCCTACTACAAGAAGCTTTACGGGAATTACGCCGATGTCATTTCCATGTCCAATAGGAAGGCCGATGACGGGCTGTATGTCAAGTCTTTCGGCTTTATTCCGATTCTTCATAAGTTTTATAATCAGGGATATCTTGGCGAATACGATGCGCCTGCATGCGTAGGTGATTGCAGCGTAGTGGCGAGCAACTCTTCGTATAATCGAAAGCGTTATCTCGAAGAGCTTACGATTCCCGAACCTTCCGAATTGAAGAAGCTTGTAAAGGAAATCGAATCGGAAAAAGGGGTTGAGGTCATCGGTGACGACGTGTTGTTTTTCGTTGATAAGGATAGCCCTGATGGGATTTTCAAGATTATCGACACGCAATTGTTTGTCGCTCCGTTCCGGAATGATTATGAGAATTGGATTTTTCAACCCTATCGTCGTTATGACGGTACATGGCATACATTTCAATTCTTCGTGTTCGTGCCGTATTGCGTCATGACGAGGAATCCGAATGAGGCTTTACGTTCGCTGATCAGCGTAAAGGTCGATTTGAATGATGGAGTCATGTCGTCTGACAAACTTGATTCCAGACTCACCGCCGCTTTTGCTAAGCATGAGGGATTGAGGATGCTTGGTGATTTGAAGGTCAGCAAACCTAAAACATTGTCGGAAGCAAGGACAGTTGCTGCCATCGAATCTTTTCGGCCGGTTTGCAAATATGTTTTCAATGAACGTAGAAGCAGGCTTGATGACAAGGTTGACTATTGCGTTCAAATGTACTATCCTAGCCTTGAAAAAAGCAATATGGTTCATTGGGGTTATATGAATTCCGATGCTAGCTATTCAGGTAATGGCTCAGGCGAAGTTTATGATGGCGATTGTTCGGCGAAGTTCCATAAGGCCGTTTCGTCGAGTGGCACGAAAATTTCTCCATCCGTGGTTTTTTCGAGCGATTGCGTTGATGAAGATGGCCGAATAGGCATATCGGCTGCCGATCCGATCAGGGAAATCGATTTTGCCTATGTGAAAAGCGATTCGGGCAAGATTATGGAATCCCTTAGTTCCACGCAAGGCGTGCCCGAGAGTTCATGGGAAATGTTGGATGAACCTGTCGGGGCGGGTTCATGGGTCGCAAGGGATGAATGGAGCAATACGGAAATAGCTGATTTCGGTACGGAGACCGGGTGTGTGACTATTGTTAATCGCAACTCGTATCCTGCCAATTTCAATTCCGAATCGTTAGTCGGCAAGCAGTATTGCTATTTGGCTAAAATCGGTACGCTGAATTATGTGCATTATTGGAGTGCTAACAATAGTTATGGAAATTACATATACAAGTTCGTTCCGCGTCTCATGGATCGCTATGACATCTATATAAGATACAGAAGGTGATGTGTTTTCTGTCTTCGCTTGATATTTGCCTTTTCAAAAAATATAATGGTATGAGTGCGCATCAGAGGCTTCCTTGCACTTGCGGGGGCGGGCTTTTGGGGCATTTGCATAAGGGAAGTGTTGCGGATGCAGGAGAATTTGAATTTCATCGAGAAGATAATCAAGGAAGATCATGACAGCGGAGTTTCCATCAAGACGAGGTTTCCCCCTGAGCCGAACGGCTTTCTTCATCTCGGCCATGTGAAGTCCATAGTGCTGAATTTTTCCATGGCGGAGAAGTATGGCGGAACTTGCAATCTCAGGTTTGACGACACGAATCCGGAAAAGGAAAGCGATGTCTATATAAATTCCATACAAGAGGATGTCAAATGGCTCGGGTTCGATATCCGAAAGCCGCTTTTCGCTTCCGATTATTATGATGTGATGCTGGAATCCGCCATAAAGATGGTGAAGGAAGGCAAGGCCTATGTGGATTCCGCAACTGCCGATGATATAAAGAGTATGCGCGGAACGCTCACCGAGGGCGGTCGGGAAAGCGAAGCGAGAAACAAGAGCGTAGAAGAGAACCTCAGGGAATTCGAGGACATGAAGAATGGGAAATATCCCGAAGGAAGCCGAGTTCTGAGAGCCAAGATCGACATGAGCTCGTCCAATATAAATCTTCGCGACCCCATTCTCTACAGGATAAGGTTCAAGAGCCATCCGAGGACGGGAGACAAATGGTGCATCTATCCGATGTACGATTTCGCCCACTCCATAGAGGACGGCATGGAGGGCATAACCCATAGTCTATGCACGCTTGAATTCGAAGATCATCGTCCGATGTACGATTGGGTGTGCGACAATGACACCGTCGTCCATAAGCCGCGTCAGATAGAATTCGCCAGGCTGAATGTCAATTATCTGGTGATGAGCAAGAGAAAACTTCTTTTTTTGGTGGAAAACGGATATGTTGACGGATGGGATGACCCTAGGCTTCCGACGGTAGCGGGGCTTAGAAGAAGAGGATATACGCCGTCTGCATTGAGGGAGTTCGCGCAAAAGGTGGGCATCACCAAGGTCGAAAGCATAATCGACTATTCGCTTCTGGAATTCACTCTGCGTGAGGAGTTGAATAGGACGGCGCAGCGGCTTTTCGCCGTAACCGATCCGATTCTAGTTGAAATAGATAACTATCCTGAAGGCAGAAGCGAGATTCTCATGGTGGAGAACAATCCTGAGAATCCAAGCGCAGGCAAGCGGAAAGTCGCATTCTCCAAGCGCCTGTTCATAGAGAGGGAGGATTTCAGCGAAGATCCGCCGAAAGGGTATTTCAGGCTTTCCATAGGTCAGGAGGTTCGTTTGAAAGGCGCTTATTACATCAAGGCCACAAGCGTCGAAAGGAATCCGGACGGTTCGATCGCGAAGATTCACGCCGTCTATGATCCGGTGTCCAAGGGCGGCGAAACCGCTGATGGCAGGAAGGTCAAAGGAACGATTCATTATCTGTGCGCGGATAACGCCACAGCGGCGGAATTCAGATTGTACGACAAGCTTTTCAATGTCCAAGACCCTGGGTCCAGGACGGGAAATTATCTTGATGACATTAATCCGGACAGCTTGCATGTGAGGCATGGCTTCGTGGAACGCTGCGCCGTATCGTTCCCATCGGATGCCAACTTTCAATTCGTCAGAAACGGATATTTCATTCGTGACAGGAAGACGCCGAGAGGAAAAGACGGAGCGCTGGTTTTCAATAGGACGGCAACGCTCAAGGATACTTGGGCTAAGATATCCGGAAAAAACGACAAGTCGAAGTGAGGTGCGAATGAACAACGTTGTGATGAAGAAGAGCGAGATAGACGGCTATTTGAACAAGTCCGATTTGAAATTTCTCGCCGATCTCGAGGATGCGTATCGCAAGAGCATAGTCGCTTCCGAGATGATGGAAAGGGCTGATTCCGATGAGCAAAGTAGCGAGGCGGGGAGACTTCTTACGGATAATTCGAAAGTAGTCGGGGACATGCTTGAGTCCTTCGTCAAAACCGTAGGTAACATTCACGTGTATTCGTTTGAAACCCCTTCTTCCGAACACCCCGTAGCTTCACGCATCATATCCAAGTTGAGAAACATAGATACGAAAAAAGGCGAGTTCACATATTACATACAGCGCGCGTACGAATTGATGTTCGCATACATCTTCTGCCGGAAGGGTCTCGAACGGAAGCGCTCGATAATATGCAGGACGCCGGTAGATAATCCATGCGCCCAGTATGCTTGCCACCGCATAATAGATATTGACGACAAGATAGGCAACAGCGTGGTTTGCGTGATGCTTAGAGGCGCACTTCTTCCATCCATGATAATAAGCAAGGAAATAGAGGAATACAGCAGTTCCGGCTATGTTACGCCCTTCGCTCTCTTCAGGATAAAAAGAAACGATGACAAATCCGAAAAGGATATGGAATACATTATGGACTTGGACAGATCGTTCTTCTACAAGGACGAGCTGGAAGGCAAGGATCTCATATTCGCCGACCCGATGAATGCTACGGGCGGATCCCTGATAACGATACTCAGGTTTCTCGAGCGCAACAGCATAAGAATCAAGAGCGTGAAGTTCATCAACATCATATCCGCTTTGAAAGGGTGCATGAATATCGCGCGTTTCAAATGCCCTTTCCCGATAGATATATATACGTTATGGCTCGACCCTGTTTTGAACCCTAAAGCATATATTCTTCCAGGGCTTGGCGATGCTGGGGATAGGATAAACGGAATGGACACCGTTCTCAAATCCAGGAACATCATGCAGCTGATTGCCGATTACGGTAGCGAGATGGCCAATTTGTATCGCGATCAGGTAAGGGAAATCGAGAGGGTCGTGCTTGAGAAACGTTAATGTCATGAGGTTGCTGATAAGGGCGCTCGCATTTTCTCAGGCATTGCTTGCTCTTGTGGCATGCGGTGCCGTTTCATGCACATCGGCATCTGTCATCGAAAGGACGAAGACGGATGCGTCGATTGCGGTGGAGCTTGCGGAGTTGTACGGAAGCAACGGGGACAAGGAAGGCGAATTGAACACTTTGCTATCGTTTGTCGAGCAATATTCCATCACCACCGATCCGCAGGTGGCTTATAATCTTGCTCTCCGCTACTATGAAGACGGCGACTATCGGCGCGCTGTCGATGTCTGCATGGCGAATCGAGACATATATAGGGCTCATGTCCGTTTTAACAGGCTGGCTTGCAGCTGCTATATCGCGATGGGCGATTTTGAAAATGCGCTTAGGCTTTACGATGACATACTGCATTCCGGCGACAAGCCGACCGAAGAGGATATCCTTCGGGTATGCAGGATGATGGACGAGCATGGTGATCCGTCCGATAAGAAGCGCGTGATAGACATAGCCATGGATGAAGGGCTTTTTTCCAAGAAGATTCTCGAAATAGCGGCGGATATGGACAAAGGCGAGGACGAATACGACATGCTGCTGAGATATGCGAAATAGAAGCGCTTTCGAAGATCGCACGGAAAACGGCGATATATCTGAAGCAAGCAACGCCACGAATGGCAAATCCGACACCATATCGAAAGATAAGGTTTTTCTGGATTTGTTCTTGGCGTTCTTGAAAATCGGCGCAACCACATTTGGCGGCGGCATGGGCATGCTGATAAATCTGCAAAGGGAAATCGTAGATAGGAGAAAATGGCTTTCCTATGACGAGCTTCTCGATTACGTTGCCATAGCGCAATGCACTCCCGGAATCATAATGGTCAATACGGCGACGCTTCTAGGGGCGAAAAAAGGCGGTTTTGTCGGCTCTTTGGTAGCAACGGTAGCTGTCGTCCTGCCGTCTTTGGTGATCATAACCGCCTTGGCATCTTTGATCGGAGCGGTGGCGGCAATCAGACCCCATATATCGAAATTCATGATAGGCATGAGGATAGCGGTTTGCGCAATCGGAGTCAGAACAATGTTCAGGCTGACCAAAAGCTATATCAATAGCATCAAGTCATTTTTGCTTTTTGTCGCGTTTTTCATCATAGGCTTCTCTCCGATTTTCTTTAAGAACGAAATGAGCGGGAATTCGTTCTTGTCGTTTATTTCTTCGAATGCATCTTCCGTGCTTGTCGTATTGGGAATCCTTATGGGCATTTTGCTGTGGAAGTCCGCCAAGGCATCGCAAGATGTGAAAGAATGCGATGGCAGTGAATCCGAAGCTATCGAAAAAGGTGCGGATGGCGGATCGGATGCCGTTGAACCAATCGCCGACGGCAGGAAGCTGTCCGGAGCGGGCATGGCCGAAGATAGGGAGGCCGACGAATGAGCCTTGCTTTGACGCTTTTCATCGAATATTTCAGAATCGGCCTTTTCGCCTTTGGCGGCGGCATGGCGACGATTCCTTTCCTTTTGGAGCTGACCGTAAAATATCCGGCATGGTTCACGGTTCGCGAAGTCGCCGACATGCTGGCCATAAGCGAGGGAACGCCGGGCCCCATAGGAATCAACATGTCAACGTATTGCGGCTATAAGGTGATGGGTATTCCGGGTTCGCTGATATCGACATTCTCTTTGGTCCTGCCGGCGTTCATCGTCCTTTTCATAGTCAGCAAATACATGAGATTCAAGGAGAACAGGATTGTCAAGAGCGCGCTGACAGGTTTGAAGGTCGCAGTGGTGGTCCTCATAATGCTTGCCTTCTACAATTTGTTTTCATTGACATTCTATCATGCCGGTGCCAGCAATGTTCTTGGCTTCGCCGGAAGCATAATTGATTTGCGCGAGGTTGCTCTGTTCGCACTCTGCTTTGCCGCATCGGGCTTTTTCAAGAAAATCAATCCTGTGGTGTTCGTTCTGCTTTGCGGCGCTGTGACTTGTGTTTTGTTCTAAAGGCGGACTGTAGCGGGGCGTCCGATAGTATAATGCGCTGTTCGGATCTCGGTGCAAGCCGCAAGTCCTGCGGATTCCCCTTCGAAACGGGCATATACACAAAGTATTAGCCCGTTTCGGAGAGGAACGCCTTGCGCCGGAATAGGCTTCGCAACGTCTTGAAATTAGTTTTGAAAAAACCTCTGTTAAAAAAATCGAAATGTATTATAATCCCAATTCTGTGAGTAAATGCAACGAGACAATCTTGTATCATGGCTTCGACCATATTGTGAAAACCCTGTCTATGGAAAAGGAAACATCCACAATGATTACGGCTTATGCTTTTACATGACGCAAAACGAAGAGCTTGCAAAAGAATGGGCCGCCAAGGAAAATTCTTCAATCGGCTATGTGAATGAATATGCAATAGACTTAAAAGGCTTGAAGATTCTTGATTCGGATGGAAAAGAATGCGGAATACTGAATTGGGTCGCTATATTGGTTCAGAATCGTGTTTTGTTCTGAAGAGGAATGTCATGCGATCGGGCGGGGGACTTCCTTATAGCGAATTATGCCTTGAATCTTAATGGTTTTGATTTGATAACCGGCTGGCGTGCTGATGATGCATCCGTATCATGAAATGGATATCACCCAGATTTTCAGCAAAATATCCAAATCACTTGACTTGAATACTAATGCAAATGATTTTTGAATCGCTTGTTTTCAGTTCTTTATAGCCTTATTTCCGTTTCCAACTCTCTGACGCACTCCCTTAGACAGTCGATGAGCATGGATTTGACGCTTTGTGCGAAATGCTTTTCGCCGACAAGGTAATCATTCAGCTTTTCCTTCATCCTGCCGAGGTATTTTTCGATGAAGGCATCTTGTGCCTTGAACTTCCTGATGGGTTTCGGAATCGGCAAGTCATAGGTAAGGCCTAGAAGACTGAGGATTAGGGTTATCGGTCCGAATTCTCCTCGTATGTAAACCAATTTGACGTTTTTCAGGGATATTTTGTCCGTAAGCCGGATTTCCTTGATTTTCGCTTTATTGGGCGACAGGCGGTTTTTTCGGCACAAGGAGTTCAGTTCCGCTTGAATTTTCGGAAGTATTTCTTCTTTCGTCCATGACAGCAGATGCTCCCGCAGGAGGTCGTTGAAGTGGCCGCTATCGAGATACTCGGTTGCGGCAGCATCGAAAGTTCTTGCAAGGTCTCGGATGGTTTTGCCGCTTTCCACCCATTTGTTCAACGCATGACGCAGGATTCCGCTGTCGCCATCGCCCGATCCGGTCATGTCGTTTATTATGGCGGAGGAGAGTTCAGCGTAGAACGGCATCAAGCCGTTTGAAACCATGGCATCCATTATATCGCTTCCGACGAATGCCGTTATGTCGCTTTTCAGGCAATCTATTCTGAATTTGTATTCGCCGTCCAACGCCAACCCCTTGGCTATGTCAGTTTCGGGGGAGGAGCTGAGAACGGCGGACATTCCGAATTTGCTTTCACACATTTCCTGGAAAAAACGCATTCTGGATGCTCCTCCCGTCAGTACGATTTTGTCAATCGGATCGTCTTTAAGCCTTTCGGACACTTCGTTCAGTACGGAGTCGAGAGCGTATCTTAGGGATTCGTCGTTGCACTCGCGAATAGGGGCATTCAGGGATGATTCCATTATGCTGTCGTTGACTGTGATGTTTATGAATTCCATTCCATGGCGTTGTATAGTCACGTCTTTTGAAAACTCGGCATCTTTTTCGTTTGCCCTGAAATACTTTTCCTTCAGATCCCTTGCCTTTATCAGAAGGAGGGAGAGCAGCGATTTGTCGGAATTCAGAATTGAAAGGATTTTATCCTTGTCCTTGCTGCTTGCATATCTTTTGACGGAATTCATTACGATCTGCTTGTCGATGAGACCGCCGCCGAGATTTTTGTGCCCGAGAGAGCGTATGTCATCCGTGATGCCGTCCGGAAGATACGAGAAGTCTATGGTAGAAGAACCGAAATCGCAAATGAGCACGGACATGTCGAATTTCTCATGGCCTGAATTGCCCAGAAGATATGTCGAGGCATAATGCACCAATGCAGCGCGAGATTCGGAAACGAGCAGGGGATTCTCTATGCGGCATGCGTTCAACATGCCCTCGTATCTTTTCTTCAGCGTTTCGTTCCATCCGGCAGGATGGCCTATGACGAATCTGAACTCGGCGGGATTCGATATTTTCTCGGACACTTTGTTTCTAAGAGCCTGCATCACCACCGAAACGAATCTTTGATAGCAATCATAGACATCGATGTCATTGTCGGCGAAATGCTGCTTGAAGCAGACGCGGAAATCGTCGCAGATGCTTTCGTTGGCTATTGCGTTGCTGCCTATTATGTGGGAGTGCGTTTCCTTGAGCGTTCCTACGGCTGTGGGGAAGGACTCCCGTCCGTCTATGATTACGATCGATGCGTTTCTCGAATCTTCGTTCAAAAGGGCGACCGAGCTTTCTCCATCTCCCAAATCAAAGCCAATGTAGTTCATCCTGTTCTCCGGTTTTCTTCATATAGATGCCGCGCTTTATCGTTCTTCCCGTAGATGAATCGACTATGGAAGGCCGAAGCACATAAGACTCTTCGCAATCAGCTTGCCTTACTTCGAATCGGTTTTTCGTTTCATCGTTGAATTCGCCGATTGCTTCGACATTCAAGCAGTCGTTCAGAACCAATCTCATTGTCGGGAGCACATCGCCGCGAACGTTTCTGATGCTGTTGCGGACAGCGGCTTCGCTCAAGTCGCAATATATTTCCAATATGGAATCCGAAAGGTTGCGGCCTGTTGCGGCGGATATGCTTGAGAGCCTTTCCGAAATCATGGCCCTTGCCGAATGATGCCTTTCAAGCAGCGATTCGAAATCCTTTCCGAACTTCCTTTCGCATTCGCTTGCGGGGAGAAAAGCGTCGAATCCGATTTTGATTTGCTTGTTTTTCTCTTTCGCGCTTTTTGCCAAGATGACAATATATGCGATTGAAGATATCAGAAAGCATACGAGCGATAGAATCAATGATGCGGTAAACAGCCTTTCGTCATAAGCGCCTTTCCAAATGAAGGCCAGAGCGATTGAAACGGCGGATGCGATTGACAGCAGCGGAGCGAAAATGCCGAGAAACTTCAGGGAGGTGAGGCTGATGCCCTTCTCAAGCGCGTCGGATTGCGTTTGGCGAATGCTGATTTCGTTAAAAAGGCCTATTAGGTCGATTTCGCTTTCATAAAGCGTGCGCAGCGATTCGCGTTCCTCCATGCTTGCGCTCATCGTTTCGAAATCCTTGCTCAGCGCCTTTGTGAAATCCTCTGCGAATTTCTTCAGGCTGTCGCAGTTGCAAGACGCGATCAGGCTTCTTCCCGCACCGGTTTTGCTTCGTGCGTTTTTTCTCTTTTCAGCGATTTTTGAGAACAGCAGCGTCGTTCCCGCTATTCCGATTGCACCGGCAATGCCTTTGATTAGTTTTGCGATTGGATTTGCCATGCGTAAGATTATAATCGGATAAGGTATTTTGTAAAACGCATGCAAAGAATTATATTCAATAAAGTGCGGCAGGTGTTTTATGAAGAAAGTCTTATTGATAATCGGCATTTTTGCTATTTTCCTCGCGTCTTCGGTCGCATCGGCAGAGTGGTGGCTCATGCAGCAACCTGTAGGGGACGAATTCGGCGACAGGATATCCGTGAATCATTATTATTTGCATGGCGAGGATAATGGCAGGTTCACGGACAAGTTCGTTTGGATATATACATCATGGAATATATGAACGGAAGCGTTTTCAGCATGGATGCGGATTGTATGAAACACGGGCATGATATGTCCGATGACGGCAAGTGCCGGAGATGCGGCCATTTTGTCCGCGTCTTCGAAACAGATGCTGATGCGACGTAATATTCCGTTTCGCATTATGATGAGTCGAGTGCGGTCGCGATGGTGTGCATGTTCTTGCTGCACTTGCTTTTTCTCAGTTCATGCGATGATAGTTCGATTCCAGTTTCTGCTGCGCGAATAGAGGCGATCAGAATCGTCAATACCTGCAAGAACGGTTCCGGCGCTTTCGGAGGCTGCGCGGAGATTAGGGAGATAACTCTTCCATTCGTCGGGAAAGGAAGCGGTTTCGACAGTGGAGACAAATATCATTTCGGCCGCATTTTCGGTACGAATCAGAAGTTTTCCGATAAGGCGGAGAAAACGGAGCAGACGAGCAGCAACTCCGTATCAGCAAACCCCAAATATTGGATTCCTGCGTCTGTGAAGCAAGTCAGGGTAATGGGCGGCGAAATCGGCTTTGGCGCCTTCAACGGCTGCGGATGCATAGAATCCGTAATGCTAGATGATGATGTCAGCTCCATCGGCCAATGGGCTTTTCACGGCTGCATCGGATTGAAAAGCATTGCATTGCCGTCGTCTATCGCTTCGTTGGCCGGATATCAATGCTTTGCCGATTGCATTTCGCTTGAGAGCATAATCATTCCGGAGAGTTGCGCGCAGATAGGATCAGGCGCATTCGCCGGTCTGTCTGCTCTTGCGTCGTCATGGGCGCTCGACATCTTTCTGAAATCGTCTTCGAACACTCTTCCGCCAGGCTTCGAAAGCGGCTGGAACAGGAGGGACAGCTCGTTTGAGCATCGATACTACGCCTATAGCGAAAGCGAGCCTGTTTCGACAGGCGGTCTTTGGCATTATGTCGATGGCAAACCTACGATTTGGTGAAGGACGCTTTTAAGGGCGCTTCTAAAAACCTCAGACCCCGGATCTGCCAAATGCCCTTCCGGCTGAAAAACTGCTGGAAAGCCTCGAAATACGGCAGCATTCCTGCGTTTTTCGGTTAGTTCTTCATCTCGAAAATCCGCAGGTATCTTCGGACAGCAGGTTTTTAGAAGCGCCTTGAAATGCCATCGGTTTTGAAAAAACCACGATAAAAAGAATATAATCGTAAGTCGGTATGGATAAAAAGAATCTTGCCGGCAGGGTTTTGACTTGCATCGTGTTCCCGCCGTTGATATTCATCGTTTTGCATTGGCTTACGCCCTTCTCCTGCGTTGTTCCGGCGCTTGTGGTCTTCGCAGTTGCGATCCGCGCCAGCAAGGAGACCGATGCTTTGGTCTTTTCCAATGAGGAGCGTAAGACATTGCCTTTTTGGATTCCGCCGATTTTGGTTATGGCCGATTGGCTGGGAATTCATCTTGGCGGAATATGGAGAGCCTCCGGACCCGTCGTCCTCTATTTGCTGGTCATGGCTGTAGCCGTCATAGAGGCTTTTGCGGGAGGCGCCGATGATCCGCCTTTCAGAGGATCGATCCGGAGAATGTCCAAATCCATCCTGCTTATCATCTATCCCAATTCGTTTTTCATGTTGTGGCCTGAAATCATGAATGTCAACAATGATGGAAACATGATGTTCTTCTTCATGCTTGCGCTTGTCTTTGCCAATGATGTTTTCTGCTATGTATTCGGAATGCTTTTCGGTAACGGAAACAGGGGGTATGTCAAGGCTAGTCTGAAAAAGAGT
>CAMOXM010000006.1:0-26478 GCA_946629155.1 uncultured Spirochaetaceae bacterium
TGGTAAAAATAATTAATTGAACAAAATAGATAGGATTTAGGTATTAAAACTCATAAAAAAGTCTTTTTTGACAGTTTTCTTCAGATTGTATTTTTTTTTTACAACAAAATGCATTATTCTTTGTTTATATATCATTTTCATATGATTTTTTCTTAAAATAGCTTTATTTATTACTGCAAAAGTAATTTGCAATTTTAATGTTTTTTACGGCAAAAAATTTACCTATTTAGTTATTTTTTAAAATAACAGTAAAATTGGGTAAGTTGAGAATGATTCGGATTGTTTTATATTTTTCGTTGTGATATGCTATTTGAGATTGGATTTTTGGAGGTTTTGCATGGGAATTAAGTTGGTTAAAGGCGATATTACCAAATTGGAAGTTGATGCAATAGTTAATGCCGCCAATTCATCTCTCTTGGGAGGCGGCGGGGTGGATGGCGCGATTCATAGAGTCGCCGGACCGAAGCTGCTTGAGGAATGCAAGACGCTTGGCGGATGCCCTGTAGGCGGGGCAAAAATAACTAAAGGCTATGATCTTCCCGCCAAATATGTGATCCACACCGTCGGGCCTGTTTATCATGGAAAACCTAACGATGCTGTTCTGCTTTCTTCTTGTTATGCGAAATGCTTGGATTTGGCACGTAAGAATTCGTGTCGCAGCATAGCTTTTCCGGGCATATCCACCGGTGTTTACGGATATCCTGTTGCCGAAGCTGCAAAAGTGTCGTATAACGCGGTTGACGAATGGCTTTTGACATATTCTGATTATGATATCGATGTGTTTTTCTGCTGTTTTAGCGATGAGGCTTTTGCGGAATATGAGAAGTTGTTGAAACGCTGAGGCTAAATTTGGCTGAAAATTGCTTTTACGAACAAGGGCTGCGTTTTTCCTGTTGCGCAGGATGCGTTTCTTGCTGTTCCGGGGAATCTGGCTTGGTGTTTTTGTCTGATGATGATCTGGAAAACATAGCGAAGGCTGTTTCCTTGAATGTCTGTCAAACGAAAGAAGTTTATTCCAAAGTATTCAGATCCGACAATGGTGTTGAACATGTTGTTTTGAGGGAATATTCTGACGGAAGATGCGTTTTTCTTGGAAAAGAAGGATGCGATATATACGAATATAGACCATCCCAGTGTCGTGCTTATCCTTTTTGGGAGAGAATAATGAAGTCCGAAGAGAGCTGGGATGAGGAAGGAAAGGCGTGTCCGGGGATTAACGCCGGAGATGCGATTGTTAGCAAAGAAGAGATAGATCGGAAGTTGCTTGGGTTTGCCTTTCCACGCGATTTGCGATAGGTTGCACAAGCTTACGCCACTCATGCAAGTGCGATAAGTGTCTGTCGATTTTGAAAAAACCTCGAAACCTTAATAGAATATACGAACGATGAAAAGAATCGGATTGGCTTTCGTTTACCTCTTCGCCGCATATTTGGCGGCATCGCTGTCTTTTATCACTTTGTCTTTATATCCTGAATTTGCTACGTTCGGGCTTAATAAGGCGATCAGATCGCTTTCCTATATTTCTTTTTTCCCATTATCGCTTGTTTTCATGGCTAGATCGTTAATGGAGTATTTCTCAGATCATTATTGCGAGCGAACGCAACGCAGGTTCATAGTTGTTTTGCTCTTATCCGCTTTCGTATCCTTTTTGGGCGTGTTTTTTCCATTGGCGATAGTTCCGACGATTGTATTTTCCGTTTTGTTTGTTGTTATTGCAATCGGAATATTTGTTTTGCCTGATTTGAAGGCTTTCAAGCATTTTGAGATGCCGAAAGCAAAAGCTTTTAAGAGCAAGACAGCAAAAATGGACAAGCCTAAGAAAGAAAAGGCGAAGAAATGGGGTGCGGAAACAAAAGAGTTGCCCTCGTCAAAAGATGAACGACACGATGATGTAGGCGTGGCCTTGGAGACGGCAACAACCAAAACGCCGATAGAGCAGGATAATACCGAAGCGCCCTTTGTCCTGAATACGAAAACGAAAAAGAGGGTATTGCCGGATTTGCATGTTTCCAGGCATGTGCAGCCGATGGGCGCACTGGATTTGGAATCGTTCGGTTATAGCGGATCGTCATCTCGGAAAAGCCTTGTCACCGATGATAAGGCTGGCTTGTCCGGCGAATCTGCTGCGAATGATGGGATTCAGTCGGATGGCGGCGCTTTGGATGAGTTGCAGAGTAGGGTGAATTACATTAAGGAATTCGAGCAAAAGAAGCGTCGTGAAGCGATAATGCGGGAGAGACAGGTGTCTGATACTGCGTCCGTCGCAATGCCTTCGGTCAGAAAACCGCTTAGTGAAAAGGATGAGCCTGAAGATGACGAGTTTGACGAAGACGAGGTCGTCAACGATGTCGATGATGACGATGAGTTCAAGATCGAAACGGATGACTCCGATGGGGATGAATTGATATATTCCGACGACGAATACGATGAGTGCGACGACGAAGATGATTTTGAAGGGAAGTCGTCAGATTCCGTATTTGCCAAAGCTGTTGTTTCCGACAAGAGAAAAGAGGAAACTGCTCAATTGAAGCGTCAGGAAGAGGAGCGGCGCATAGCGCAGGAGCGTTGCCAGGCAGAGCGGGAAGAAGCAGATAAACGTAGAGCTGAAGAAGAAATGCGAAAGGCTGAAGAATTGGCTAAAGAGGCCGAAATGAGAATGGGTGTAGGCAAGCTTAAGCGCGAAGACAAATCGATACGGCAATGGCACTACGAATTTCCGTCGGGGGATTTGCTGATCAAGCATAAATCCAAAAAGCCTCCCCTTTCCGAAGAGGAGCTTAAGGAATACGAAGCCAAATTGATAGATGCGCTTAATTCCTTCCAAATAGAAGGCAAAAGCGATGGGTATGTTTCAGGACCAACCGTTACGCTTTTCAAGATAGAGCTTGCTCCTGGTGTGAAAGTCAGCAGAATAATAAGCGTGAGCGATGACATAGCCAGATTCATGGGTGTTTCGTCGTCGGGATTGAGGATAATACCTACAATCGAGGGGACGCACGATATCGGAATAGAAATGCCAAATCCGTCGCGGCAGACCGTGTCTTTCATAGATACTCTCGAAGAGCTTAGGAAATCGGAAGCGGAACTCCCGTTCGCATTGGGGAAATCGGTTACCGGAGAAGACGTGCTTATCGACATATCGAAGACGCCGCACTTGCTTTTGGCAGGGTCATCCGGATCGGGAAAGTCGGTCAGCTTGAATTCCATGGTGGCATCTTTGCTGTATGTGAGAAGCCCTGAAAGCGTCCGCTTCATTATTGTCGATCCCAAACAGGTCGAACTCGAGCTTTACAATGGCATTCCGCATTTGCTCACCCCTGTCATAACGGATCCGCGTGCTGCAATCAAAGCGCTTGATTATTGCGTAGATGAAATGGAGAGGCGATATGGCATTCTCAGCAGGGAGCATGTCCGTAATATAAAGGGATATAACGATAAGATCAGGCAATATCGCATGAAACGCGAGAGAATGCCCTACATAGTCGTAATCATCGATGAATTCGCGGATTTGATGCAGGTGGTCGGAAAGGATCTTGAACAAAGGGTCTCGCGCCTCGCGGCCAAGGCGCGCGCAATTGGAATGCACTTGGTTCTCGCAACGCAGCGGCCTAGCGTGGATGTGGTTACCGGAACATTGAAGAACAACATACCTACCAGAGTCGCTTTCCGCGTCGCATCTGCGGTTGATAGCAAGACCATACTCGATCAGATAGGCGCTGAGAAGCTTTTGGGAAACGGAGATATGCTGCTTAAGGGCGCCACGAATCCGGAGCTTATCAGGATACAGGGTTCGTTCCTCAGCGATGGCGAGGTCGAGAAGATAATAGAATATGTGAAAACTCAGGACACTCCGGATTATATTCAGGACGATTGTCTCGAAGAGCCTGCTGAGTCGGAGCCTTGCGACGAGGACGAGCTGGATTATTCCGAAGTGGCGAAGCAGAAGTGGAGCGAAAAGGACGAGCGGCTTCTGCAGGTGGCTTGGGATATAGCCATGGAAGGCGGCGGAATAAGCACGAGCTATTTGCAAAGAAGGCTTCGGATAGGGTATAACCTCGCTGCAACGATAGTCGATGAGATGTCGAACAGGGGAATAATAGGTCCGTCGCAAGGGTCTAAGAAAAGGGAAATAATAAAGTTCAAGGATTAGGAGAGGCCGATGAAGCTGAAAATAGTGACATATCCTAACGAGCTGCTTAGGAAAAAAAGCGAACCGGTGACGGAATTCAATGATGAGATAAAAGAACTTGCCCAAGCCATGCTTTCGAGTTTGGAAGAGTTCAGGGGGGTTGGCCTTTCCGCAGTTCAGATAGGACGCCTTATAAGGCTTTTTGTCGTTGATACCAGACAGCCCGGGGAAAGAGGCGTATTCATAAATCCGCAAATAGTCGGAACATCGCAGGACAATGTTCCTTACGAAGAGGGATGCCTGTCTGTTCCGGAGTTTTTCGCGAGAGTCATGCGGCCGTCTGAGATTACGGTTCAGGCATTCGATGTCAGCGGAAAGCCGTTCATTATAAACGCCAAAGGCCTTTATGCCAGAGCGATACAGCATGAGGCGGATCATTTGGAGGGCAAGCTTTTCGTGGATCATTTGGAGGAGAGCCGCCGGCGTGCGCTTCTGAAAGACTATAGCCGTGCCTGCGACAAGAAGAAGGCGCACAAGTCCAAGCGCAATCGATAAGGGGAAGCAAGTGCAATTTTACAAGCCGAGTATAAAAAGAAATGATATGCAGTCCGTTCTCATGTCGATGGCGGAAGAGCAAATAGGGCATGGTAAGAGGTGCAAGCAGTTCGAAGAAGAGTTCAGAAAGCACCTGAATTTCAAGAACATGCTTTTTTTGCGTTCGCCCGTGACCGCTTTTTTCCTTTGTTTGGATTCGCTTGGAATATCCGAAGGCGATAAAGTGCTCGCATCGTGTTTCATTCCGGCATTTTACAAGGATTTGTTTGAAGAAGCCGGCGTGGAAGTGACCTTTGCGGACGTTCGTCAGGATGACGGTCGCATGGATTTGGATAATCTTCCGGATTTGAAAGGCATAAAAGCGGTTTTTGCCTACGGCTACTTGGGCTATGTTCCAGAAATCGCCTTTTTCAAGGAAAACGGATTGAAAACCTTTTGCGACCTTACGGAGTGCATAGGTCTCGAAGTGAACCCTGCTGACATTGATATGGCGCTGATTTCCTTGGAGGACGACAAAATAATAACGTCTGCCGGCGGCGCGGCGGTCATGTCGGATTCGATTCGTTTGGAAAAGCCGGTTCGCGAGGAGCTTCTCAGCGATTTGAATGTTTCTCTTTCTCTGATGCAGCTCGAAAATTATGATTTCTATTATAAGAAAAGGACCGAGATCGAAGAGACGTACGCCAAGGCGGTGGAGATTTCCTCCAATAGGACGTTTTCGCGTTATGACGGCGAGAAGGGCAATGCTTTCAGGTTTGCCGTGATGTTGGATAATTTCAAGGATGCTTTGAATTTTCTGGAAAGAAGGAAGATACCCGTTCGGAAGGCTTTTGCCGATAGTGCGTATGAGGAACTCGACGGAAAGGAAAAATTCAAGAACGCATCCTATTTGTACAACAGGGTGTATTGCTTTCCGCTTTATTACTATATGAAAAGCGATGAAATTGATTTGGTGAGAAAGGTTCTCGCCGCCTTGCCGTGATGAGAAAAGCGATTTGTTTTGCATGCCTGCTGTTTTTGCTGTTTTCATCTTGCCTTGAGAAACGCAAGGCGGCCGAGCGGGCTGTAGAATTGCTTGTAGATAGGGTTTTCAGCATGTCCGGTGAAAACATGGAGGACGACAGGCCGAATCTGAAGTTGTCTGCGGGCGGATTTTATTATGGCATCATCTTTGAGGACGGCAAGCCGGTTGCAGAGGTGGCTGGATATGAGAATAAGGATATGAAAAATGTTGTCGTTCCGGAAAGCATAGAGGGAATGCCTGTCGTGTCCGCGGATTTCAGCGACGGCTACGATCTAGTTACTGTTGTGCTTCCCAAGACAATCAGGCGCTTCACCTTCGCTAATTGCAGTTCGCTGACGATGGCTGAGATTCCCGACTCCGTGGAATCGCTGGGCATATTTGCATTTGAGGATTGCACGTCTTTGATTGAAATGGAAATGCCGAAGTCTTTGAAGCATATAGGCGATTTTGCGAATTGCCAATCGCTCGCAAGCATTAAGGTTCCCCAATCGGTAGCTGCCATAGGGTATAAAGCGTTTGAGGATTGCTTTTCTCTCAAGAAACTTAGGATGCCTCGCAAGTTGAAATCCGATTATGAGTCCAACCCGGAATATTTTGATTTGGGTGTTTCGGATAACGTGGTGGAGTGGTATTAGGGCTCAAGAGTTTTATCTTATGTTTCATAACGAGAAAAGTCTAAACGTATTTTGAGAAAATAAAGTCTAAATCATGAATAACGGAGAGGTCGTTTTCCTTTAGTGTTTCGTAAAGGCTTTGGACTTTTTCTTTGTCTTCACTTGACAAAATTGACAAGTTAAGAACATAACTGTTGTTTAAGTCGTTTGGTTCAAATTTATCCAATCCTTCTCCATATTCTCTTTTGTTCATACGGAGGATTTTTTGAGCAGTCGGAGTCAGCAAGTAGCAAAATAATAGATTGGCGAAGGAATCGGTGTTATTGTATAGGTAAAGACAGTGAAAAGACGTGAGGTTCTTAATTTTGATTTCATTTCTAACTATTTTTATTTTTTCTCTGCTAAACACCGACAATAAAATTGGAGCGGGATCCTTGTTTTCAATTTGATACCATGGCGTTCTATGACTTGTTAAATACTTTTTATTAATTCCAATATTCTCCCCTTTTTTAATGTAGTTATAGTCCGAAGTTGTAGTGGCCTTTTCGCCTTCAAATAGAAAAACCCTTTTATTCTTTTTAACTAAATCATTAAAAACCGAGGCAGTTAAAATCGGCGACTGTATATCTGGCGACTTTGTGATACATGGCATGCATACGGTTTGACTAAGATCAAAATTGGTGATCATTTCTTGGTTAAGTGAGAAAAAGGAGTTGTCTCCAGTAGCTATACCGCGTTTTACTTTGCCTATTTCTTTTATTTGAATGAATTTATTGGAAATAGCGAACACTGTAAAATCTGGAAAGTATTTAAGCCACTTTTGTTCTGGCTTAAGAATGGAATATGCTATGCTATTGACACAAGACAAATGCAAAGGGTCGGAGAGTTCATCTATATCAGCGATATTGATAAATTTAACCGAACTATGAAATGTTTTTCTTAATAGAAGGATGCAAGAGGTTGTGATTGCTTCGTCAAATAATTTAAGGGTATTGCTAAACTTTATAATGGATTCGAGCCATGTTGAATCAATAAGGTATTGTTTTATTATTTTTCCATAACCAGTGTTGAGAAACTCGTAGGGGACGATATAGCAGCAACAGCCGTTGTCGGCCATTTCATTCATGCTTTTTACCAAAAAGTAAATGCAGTAGTTTGAATAGCCGCTTAGCTTGATTCCATATTTTTCTTTAAAAGTTTGTATTAATTCAAGTCTTTCGGGGATTGCTTGGAATTTATTATACGGCGGATTGCAAATTATTGCGTCGAACTTCGATGGCAATTCCGATTTCAGATAATCACCTTCAATTAGATCAATGCTATATGTTAACGATTTGCGAAAGTTTTTAATCATTGTTGGATCTATCTCGCATCCGGTAATTAAGGTGTTCTCATATCTAGAATGTACAATGTTTGTAAAAGCTCCCATTCCTAACGCAGGATCTAATATGGTCTTTTTGTTATCATCCATAGTGATTTTGATCATAAAATCAGCTATGGTTGGGTTTGTAAAGAACTGTCCGAGTGTTTTCCTGTTGCTCATTATTCAAGCTCGAAACCGAATAGTTTTTTAAAACCTTCTTTATTTATGATAGAATCACTGTGTTTAAACCTTACAAAGAACAGCAGCCTTCCTCTCTCTAATTGCTTCATTTCGCTATAATGTTCGGGTAAGACAATTTTTTCAAGAATATTCACTTCTTTTGCGGCATTGATCTTAACTGTCAGCTTGTTTTGGTTCTTAATGTCGCCTTCAATAAAGTATTCCTGTCCTTCGAGGTTGCTGTTTCCAATCAGCGATAGTATTTTATCAAAAGAAATGCCAAATGCCTTATCGAAAAAAACTTGAACGTAAAAATGGGGGATATTATATCGTTGAACCCAGTTATAAACGACCATCAAATCTTCAATTTTTGGTGTGATGCTAAGATATGTTCTTTTTGAAATTTCTGTAATCATCTCTTTTAGCCTTTTAAGCAGCCCCGATAGCGTTGCAAGCTGTGTTGATGACTTCCACGATGGGCACCTAAACGATTGGACGTGCATGTTTGAGGGGCTTATGGAGGAAATTATGCGATAAAGCTCCGGATCTTTTTGTTTCAGCAAATAATCGAATTCATCAAGAATTCGCTGTTTTATGCTTGTTGCATTCGCTATGGCATTTGAGATCTTTATTGTCATGCACTCTTCGTACTTTTCAATAAGAAAAGCACTTGATCTTACTTCAATTCCGCATAAGGCTTTTGGAACTATAGAATCGAGTTGTTCTCTGGTAAATGAACTGATGTCCGTAGTATCCCATTCGAAATCGGATTTATTGAACAATAGCAGATCGGGCCGCTTTCCAATTTCATCAAGCTCTTTTTGATATGCTTCATAAAACTTTTTAAACCCTTCTTCTCCCGCAACGATATTGTCATTTTTCCCATAGCGAACCGCAATATATTTCTTTGAATTTGAATTGATTCCCCTTAGCAGAGTTTCCTCGGCCCAATCTCCTTGTTCTTTGTTGATCAGGAATTCAGAAGAAACCTGAGTAGGCAGGGGGGCTTTTCTCCTTTCTTTGGAAAAATCTACGATTCTAGGATCGATGTTAGATACTAAACTATTAATCTGCTCTTTGTAGTTCATGTTTAGTCTATGCCTTTTTAACTATGCGAATGCTATTACTTATTAAAGGTCGCAACCAATCTTTATTTAGCTAGATCGCATCAAATCTTTAGTAGGCAGGATTAGCAAAGTACGTGATGGGCATTTAGTATGTTGTTTATAACTGCCCCTATAATCTGATGCGCGGTCCTAAAAAACAAAAGCAGCCCCTTAAAGACTGCTTTCGGAACTGAACCTCCTGAGATTACAGCTAATTTATGGGCCCAGTAGGACTTGAACCTACGACCCACAGATTATGAGTCTGTTGCTCTAACCAACTGCGCTATAGGCCCGAAATAGTTTTTAGATGATACTATGCTCGCTTTTTTTTGTCAATTCTTGGGTTTGACCAAAGGAGAACAGGTTGCTAAAATAACGCTCTTAAAGCGATAAGGAGGTTATACGAGCGAGAGCATTCCGAAAAGTATTTTTGCGAAGAGCGCTCCGGAGTGGTCGGCGGTTCAGCTATTTCCGTCGCGACGGAAGACGATAGCATGGAGATCGGATATTTCCAAATCGACCGTCATGGAAAAAACCCCACAGAATACTGAATGTTTATTTCAGGCGAGTTGGCTGGTGTGGAAAGCGGAACGCCTTGCGCCGGAATAGGCTTCGCAACATCTTGAAATTAGTTTTGAAAAACCTCGGAAATTCCATGGCGGCGGAACAAATGATTGACGCTCGCCCTAAATTTGCTTTTTTATCGGATTTCGATATATTTATATGTCAGGAGCAAGTCTGCCTGGTGTTTCTTTTGTCGTTTTCATTGGTTGCCTCCTATTGATTCCATTTTGGCACAGGTCGGGTTTGCTTCGTCTGGTGCTGTACCCAAGAGGCCTAAGGGCGTGGTCTGCAAAACCATCGTTCAGCGGTTCGAATCCGCTCGGCACCTTCTTTTTTAAAGGTCGCTTCGAAACCGTTTTCTTTCATGCTAATCGCTCTTTTGCATTACGGCGTCTTGTTCGTAAATACGTTCAATACGCGAAGTACTGACGGTTTCCTCATAAAACGCCCTATGACGAAATAGCTTCACATCATTTTGAAAAAGGTTTCGAAGCGGCCTTCGTTGCGTCTCGACCAGTGGCATCGGAGGAGCAATATGCCGTTTGATTTCAAAAAGGAATACAAGGAATTTTATCTGTCGCCCGCCAAACCGCAAATTGTTCGGATTCCTGAAATGAACTATGTAGCCGTTCGCGGTCGCGGTAATCCGAATGAGAAAGGCGGAGAGTACCAGAAGGCGATCAAGACTCTATATGCTGTTTCATATATTGTGAAAATGAGCAAGAAGACGGACCATGCGATGAACGGCTATTTTCGACTATGTCATTCCTCCGCTAGAGGGCTTTTGGTGGCAGGAGGGCATTTGCGACATCGATTATTCCCATAAGGAAAGACTTGAATGGATTTCGGTGATAAGGCTTCCTGATTTCGTCGATGAAAGCGAATTCAAGTGGGCTATCGGAGAAGCAAACCGGAAGAAGGGAGTCGATTGCTTCAAGGCTGAGTTTCTGACACTGAAAGAAGGCTTATGCGTTCAGGTCATGCATATCGGATCGTTCGATGATGAACCTGCGACAGTCGAAAAAATGAACGAGTTCTTATCGGCAAACGGATACGAGAATGATTTTTCGAACGTTCGTCATCACCACGAGATATATCTTTCAGACCCAAGGAAAACCGCTGAAGACAAGCTCAAGACCATAATCAGACACCCTGTGAAAGTAAAGCCGGAAGCGCTGCAGTAAGCAACCTTTAAAAAAACCGCTGGAAAAGGTATAATTCTCCAATATTATGGCGAATTTCACCCATTTGCATGTTCATACTGACTATTCGATTCTTGACGGCGCTGGGAGAATCAAGGATTATGTTGCGAAGTGCAAGGAGTTCGGAATGACGAGCCTTGCCATTACCGATCACGGGAATATGTTCGGATCGTATGAATTCTACCATGTTTGCAGGAAAGAGGGAATCAAGCCGATTGTCGGCTGCGAGTTTTATGTTGCGGAGAACGACATCTCGATTAAAGACAACACCAATAATGTCAGGAATCACTTGATTTTGCTTGCTCGGAACGATGAAGGGTTTCGAAATCTGCTAAAGCTCGCCTCGATTGCATATACGAAAGGCTTCTATATGAAACCGAGGGTGGATAAAAGCCTGTTGGAGAAGTATCACGAGGGGATAGCATGCATGTCCGCTTGTATCGCCGGCGAGATTCCGAGGCTTATATACAAGAACTTCGCGGCGAAGAAAAAGGATTTGCTCGAAGGGGTGCGTGAAACATGCAGGTGGTATGAGAACCTTTACGGGAAGGGAAATTATTTTCTGGAAATCCAGCGACATTTCAACGATTTTTACGATAGGCTTTCCGAATACGATCCGAATTCCGACGAATACGAAAGCATTATTATCGAAAAAACGGTCAATAAGGAGCTGATTCGGCTTTCCAAGGAGCTTGGAATACCGCTTGTAGCTACGAACGACGCGCATTATGTCGATCGCGCCGATGCGGAGGCGCAGGATGTTCTGGTTAGCATAGGAACTGGCAAGACCATAAAGGACCCCAAGCGCTTCAAGTTTTTCGGGGATTCATTTTATTTGAAGACGCCCGAAGAGATGCGCTTGCTTTTTTCGGATATTCCGGAGGTAGTGGATAATTCCGCATTGGTCGATGAGATTTGCCAGCTTGAAATAAAATACCCGGGTCCGAGGCTGCCTGTTTTCGATATTCCAAAAGGGTTTAAGGACAATATGGATTATCTTTCCCATATTGCTAATGAGGGGTTGAAGGAACGATATGGAAATCCGCCTGCGGAATATCAGGAGCGATTGGATTACGAGCTTTCAGTTATAAACGAAACGAAGTTCCCGGGGTATTTTCTGATCGTCTGGGATTATGTTCATTGGGCGAAGACCCATGGCGTTCCGGTCGGGCCGGGCCGTGGAAGCGGAGCGGGGAGCATTGTTGCATATTGTTTGGGAATAACTGACATAGATCCGATGAAATACGGCTTGATGTTCGAAAGGTTTTTGAATAAGGACAGGATCAGCTTACCTGATTTCGATATAGATTTCTGCGCAGACAAGCGCCAGCAGGTGATTGATTACGTAACGGAAAAATACGGTAGCGATAAGGTCGGGCAGATTTGCACTTTCGGTACGCTTAAAGCCAAGCAATGCATTACGGATGTGGCTCGGGTCCTCGATATTCCGCTTTATGAAGTCAACGCGATGAAGAAGATAATAATCGATGACTTAGATCTTGAGTTCGAGTGGTTGCTCAATGGTCACACCAGGAAAGACGGAAGCAAATACGCTAAAAACGAGGACTTCTTAAAATTCAGAGACAAAGGACCCGAATATGAAAAGCTTTTCGAGATAGTTCCCAAACTCGAAGGGATGGTCAGGAACGTTTCGCTTCATGCAGCTGGGGTTGTGATAGGCGAAACCGAATTGTTCAACTATGTTCCGTTGTATTATGATATCAAGAGCGGATTGACGGCAACGCAATACCCGATGACGCAGATAGAGGAATGCGGATTGGTCAAGATGGACTTTTTGGGGTTGAAGACATTGACGCTGCTTGCCCATGCCGTTGATTTCGTCAGGCTGCGGAAGCCGGATTTCGATTTGGAGAAAATCCAGGACGGCGATGAGGCTGCCGTAGCGCTTTTCAGCAGGGGCGATACCGCTTGCGTGTTCCAATTTGAAAGCAGCGGAATGAGGTCTATTCTCAAAGGCGCCAAGCCTAGAAACATAAAGGAACTCGCCGCCTTGAACGCCCTTTACAGGCCGGGGCCTATGGCGAATATTCCGCAATACATAGAGTCGAAAAGCGACGAGAAGAAGATAAAATACCCTTTTCCCGAACTTGAGGAGGTTCTGAAAGAGACGTTCGGCGTCATAGTCTATCAGGAGCAGGTCATGCGCATTTCCTCCGTGTTCGCCGGCTATTCCAACGGAAAGGCGGACATACTCAGGAAAATAATGGGCAAGAAGCAGAAGGAAAAGCTCGAAGGCGCAAGGAAAGAGTTCATAGAATGTGCGGTGAGGGACAAGGACAGGAAAAAGGAAGACGCGGAGAGGCTGTTCGATTTGCTTGAACCTTTCGCAGGGTACGGGTTCAATAAGAGCCATGCGGTCGGATATGCGTTTCTTGCATATCAGGCAGGCTATCTGAAGGCGCACTATCCCGTGGAGTTTATGGCGGCGAACTTGCTCATGGCGGCGAAGGATGCAAACCCTGACAAGCTTCCTGAAACTCTTATGAGCACGAGGGAGATGGGCATAGAGATTCTGGCCGCCGATGTCAATATTTCCGAAAAGACATTTTCCGTCTCCGATGGCAAGATAATCTACGGTCTGAGCGGCTTGAAGAATGTCGGTGAGAAATTCGTCGATAACATAATCGAGGAAAGGCGCAAGGGAGGCAAATATACGGACCTTGTGGATTTCCTGACGCGCCTCGATAGCAAGACCACGAACCAGAGGATTGTCATGAGTTTGATAGAGGGCGGGGCGATGGATAGCTTGGGTCTGCCTCGCGAGACTATGGAATACAACTATAAGAGGGCTTGCACTTACATCGAGAAGGAGACGGGCAAGAAAGGCGAGTACGCCGTTACCGATTCGCTGTTCATGCTCGATGATTCCGAAGAGAACAAGGAGATTCTCGGATTCAAATACCTTGAACCTCCGGAGATGTGGACAAAGCAGGAAAAGCTCAGAAAGGAGTGGGACATTCTGGGCACTTACGTTTCAGGGCATCCGCTCGACGAATATAAGAACCAGATCAGCAGATGCATACGCTATACGCTGGCGGATGCCAAAGGGCCTATGCCCGATGGCACGACGTTCAATTTGATTTGCATTGTGACGAAGGTGACGGAAATGTCCACGAAAACGGGAAAGCTGATGGGAAAGCTCAATATCAGCGACTACACGTCCTCTGCCGAACTGATGGTTTGGTCCAGGGATTGGGATAGCCCCGAAAGAGGAATAAAAGGGCTGGTGAGCGAGATGGGAATCTATTGTTTGGAGATTACCAAAAAGGACGATGGCGATAGGACGTCTTTGATATTCAAGAGCCTGAAGGACATAGATAGTCTTCAGGAAGCCAAGGTGAATGTCTGTCGGGTCGTGCTCGAGAACACGCAGGACAAGGATTCGCTTGTGATGCTAAAGGACTTTTTGAAGGTTCAATCCGGCGGAGTCAAGGTGACGTTGGTTGTTGGAAGCGGCAGGAATGAAAAGGAATACAAGACCTCATACAGCATCGACGACAACGACGAGGTGTTTGAGGAAATCACTCGCTTCCCGTGCGTTCAAAGCTGCAGGTTGGTTTAGAGTAGGCTTTAGGGCGCTTCTGAAAACCCTCGGGGTTTTTACGAAAACCTTTCTTTCAAGAAATCCCGTATTTTGTCCTCATATTCGTCGGCTATTTGCTCGCCGATTTCCATAAGGCGTATCGTGTCATGCTCCGATGTGCTGTCAACGCGAAAAATGTCGCTGTATTGGCCGCGTCGGTTTTCAATTCTCAAATACCGCACGTCTCTTATCGCATTCATGATTTCGCTTGCCGTCTCTTCTCCGGCTATGTGATAGACTTTTTGTATCGGCAAGCCGTATCCTTTGGTTATGTCGATCCATGAGAATGTTCCGTCGGTGTTGTCGAAATGCTCCGGATTCTTGTATGAGCCGAGGGAGATCACATGGTATTCGTCAGCATCCTCGAATAGTTTCCTGGCCGCTTTGTAGGCGAATAGGGACGGATTGTTGGCTGTTATGCCTCCGTCTATCAGGTTGTATGCCGTGCCTTCGTGGTTCAGGCGCAAAGGACTGAAATACACCGGCGCCGCAGTGGTCGCCGTTCCTGCTTCTACGAATGAGATGTCCTTGAATTCGTTTGTGTTGCTGATCATCACTGGCTTGAGCGTTCTTGTGTCAAAGGCCATGACCAGAAAGGGGCAGGACGCCTTCTCGAGCTTGTCGTCCTTAAAGATTTCGCTGAGGACTTCGCATAATCCGCTGCTCGAATACTTGTTGCTCATCATCTTGTAGAACGGTTTTTTGCTCTTGGTGAAGATGGTTTCCGCTTTGAGAACCGACATTTTCTTCAAGTCGGCCCACGTGCTGTTCTTGTCGTAAGCGAGAATCAAGGCGTTCAATCCGCCAGCGCTGGTTCCGGCAAACAGGTCGAATGCGGATTGAAGAGTCGCATCAGCATCGAATTCCTTCAATACGGCCTCGATTTTTTTCAAAACCATGACTTCGATTATGGTCTTGTTCCCGCCGCCGTCGAACGACAAGATGAACTTTTTCTTCGGTTTTTCAGGCTTTAACGGAACGGATGGGGTGTTTTCGCTTGACTCTGCCTGAGGATCATATTCTATTTTGGGGATCGCCTTTCTTTTGGGCGAGATAAGCGATTTGATTTTGCCAACAAATCGCATGAGCGTGTTTTTCATATTGATCATACTTTATTCAATATCATGTTCGGGATTGGCGCGTTCGGATTGCCGGTGGAATCATCACCCTTTGATGTTCCCCTTGATTTCACCGACCATTTTTATTTCCTCGGTTTTCAAATCGACTTGGATGTTGTTCGCATTATAGCTGTTGCCATCCCAGTTGACGCTTGAATTTCCGCTTAGCAGCAAGGTGTTGTTGTCCCTATTGAATATGATGTTGTCCGCCCTGCATATCATAGGGCCTTTTTCGGTTTTCTTTATGATTTTGGCTCTTATTTGCATTTTAAGTATGCCTTCGTCCATGTTGAAGTCAAGCCATGCGGCGGAAGCGGCAACTTCGTTGTTCAAGTCCTGGAGCTCTATCCATCCATCCACGACGATGCTTTGCGTGTTTCTGTTGTAAATCAGGGAAGTGGAGTATATCGTTATCCTGTGCTTGAAATCGTTTATGGATACGTTTCCGTCGCATTCGAGGTTAGAATAGTCCTTTCCCGTGATGGTGACGGTCTGTGCTTTGATTTCCACATCGCCCGTATTTATGTTCGCGCCTTCGGAAAGGCGCACGATTCTGTTGTCGCCCTTCATTTGCATGGAAGTGTTTCCGGATGAGAATGTTATGTTGTCTGCGAATGCGGCTTCAATGGCCAAAAATACGAGCAGAAGGAACAATATGGAGGCTCTTTCAAAATTCCTTTTCATTGCAACATCTTAGACTACAAAAAAAAGGCAAAATTTGCAATATTAAGTGCTTTTCATTAGAATAGAAAGGTATTTCGGGCTATAGCGCAGTGGCTAGCGCACTTGGTTCGGGACCAAGGGGTCGGCAGTTCAAATCTGCCTAGCCCGAATTTGGGGAAGGCTGCGATGGGAAAAGATACAAAGGCGAAATCTGTTGTAGTGGCTGTGCTGATTGTTGCGCTGTCTTCGCTTTTCGCATCATGCGGACATGATCCCAACAAGCGTTCCATCACATTTGACGTTCGCCCTGTGGAATTGCCGTCCGGCAGGATGGACGGCAGTACGGATGAATATTGGCCGTGCGAGGAGATAAGAGGGGCTGAATCTGGAAAGATTTTAAAAAAGGTCGCTTCTCCTGGCGATAGCGTCAGCATAGCATTGGGATCCGATTACGATTTCAGGCTTATCACCAGCGATGACCCGCCATGGTCTGTCGATGAAGTTGTATCCAAAAAGCTTAAAGATGCTCAAGACGAGTGGCAGGAGCAGATGGATGCTTATGAAAGAGGCGAAAGCCCTAACCCGCCTGATGATTTCAACCCGAATACGATTAAATTCAACAAAGTCATCAGGATGGGACCGAAGGCGTTCCGCATCATAGATGCATCGTATGACGATACGCTTATAGTGACGTTTTCAAATGCATATGAATGCGTTTTCAGATTGGATAAGGATAGCGAAGGCATTACCGATCGCGTAGAGAGAATCGCATTTTGCCTGAACGAAAACGAAACGCGCACCGATTACCGTTATCCGTTGGAGATGTCGTTTCCTGCTTCGGGAGTGATCAAATACTACCAGTCTATCAACCGGAAAATGACCGTCAGGATGTATATGAAGCCAGGCGAAGAATATGGAATCGGCATGGTCATGAAACGGCGCGGCAGCATGGCGGATGTGGAAATCAGAGCAACGAATGCGAATCCGGAAGGGGATGGGTATTATCAATATGTGATCGAACCGGACATAGACCTCGACAAGAGCTATTCGATGGAGAGGTGCGAGATAATCATTTCAACCGGTCTCCTTCATCCGGAAACATAGTGACCGTCTCTGAAAGCAGTAGCGTTTCGATGCGTTCGAACGCCCTTGCCTAAAGCACATAATGAGCAAATCATCCAAAAACAATTTCTTGAGCGATTACATGATAGGAGCGTGCCCGGAGGTTTTCGAGTCGCTTGCGAATGCGAACTTCGTCAAATACGAGGCTTATCAGAACGATTCCGTTTCGTCGGAGTGCAAGAGAATTGTATTGGAGAGATGCGGGTTGGGTGATGCGGAGATATTCGCATTCAGCGGTGGAACGCAGGCGAATTGCGTTATGATAGATATGATCACCCTGCGGGGAAAAGGCGTGGTTGCATCGGCTTTTTCTCATATTAACGTGCACGAAGCCGGAGCGATAGAAGCGTCTGGTCATAAGATAATCACGGTAGATTCGCATCATGCTAAAATAAGCCCCGATGCATTGGATGACAAATTGGATAGAACCAGAAGAGATCCGAATTTCGGTCATATGACAGACATCGGGTCGTGCTACATAACTCAGCCGACTGAATTCGGGGCGCTTTATTCTCGAAGCGAACTTCGTGAGATCCATGAAGTGTGCAGAAAACACTCGGTCTCATTGCATATTGACGGCGCAAGGCTTGCCTATGCCTTGTCTGCTCCCGGAAATGATGTTTCATTTGAGGATATCGCCAGTTTCAGCGACAGTTTCTATATAGGCGGAAACAAATGCGGCGCCATGTTCGGGGAGTTGGGCGTGCTTAAGGGCAAACGCAGTCGCAGCCAGAAACCGGATCTTCTTGCTTTCAGAAAGAGCAGGGGCGCTTTGCTTGCGAAATCATATCTGGTGAGCGTCCAATTCGTTGCCTTATTGCAGAACGATGTTTACGAAAAGGTTGGCAAAAAAGCGGATGATGCAGCGCAGACGATTGCCAAGGCGCTGACGGAAAACGGATTCAAGCTATATTTTCCGGTTTGGACGAATCAGGTTTTTCTCGTCCTTTCGGATGATGAATCGAAAGCTTTCAGAAAAGTCGGATATGATGTTCCGGTTTGGGACGAAATTGATGGAGTTTGCATTCGCCGCATGGTTTTCGATTGGACATGGGGAGAAGAGAGCATATCCGATTTGGTAGAGGCTATAGTCAAAGCGAGAGATCTGTGCAAACGAACATGTTTTTTTGAAGGACGCTCCTAAATGAATTCAGATAATACAGGCGATAAGGAAAACAAAGAGGCGCATTCTCAAGATGTCGCTGAGAATCAAAGCGGAAGCGGCTGCAACGGAGAGGTCGAAAGGGTCAGGCTGAAATCGCTTTTCGGACTTCACCCTTTTATTTCATTCGCAACAAAAGCCGTGCTCGCCTTTTTGGCGATTTGCATAATCCCTTCTTTTTTTTCTTCGTCCAGAAGATTGTTCATTTCATCTGATGTTTATCCGCTGAGAGTGGAAGTGGATGGTCAACCTGTCGGAATTACGCCCTGCAACTTGCGTGTGAAGCCGGGTAGGCATGAAATCGATTTCTTCTATGCCGACGAGAAAGTGTATCATACCTTCGTGCGCATCCGTCCGGCGCTTTTCCTGTCGTATCTGTTCGAGTATTCGCAAAAGGCGAGCGTCAATGTTCGGCTCAGCGAATCTGTGAAGGAATCGGCTCATAGGAATTTCCTGCAGGATTGCATGGATTACGAATTGCTTTTCAAGACGGATGCCACTCGTATCCAGAAGCCGTATTTCGGCTACTACAAAACGCTTTTAGGCGATGAAGCGAAGATGAATGCCGTTAGCGCGGCGCGCTATTTCATAGCTAATCGTGACGCGGCAGAGGATTTCAAAGACTCCTTCGGCGACCTCGCAGAAACAACTGATTTCTCGTATCTGAAGGACGATGAAGCTGATTTCAATTTGGAAATTGATGATTCAATGCTTTTTGGCCGAAATGACGGCGAACTGAAACTGATTGGCGAATGCAGCATAGGCGGTCGCGATTTCGTGGAATTCGAAAACACGATGGTGGCTAAGGATTTGGTCGATACCAATATCTTTCGCGCTTTTTTGCAAGAGCATGCAGAGTTTTCGCCCGAAAGAAAGTCTGAGCTGATTAAAGAAGGGCTCGCAGACGAGGACTATCTTTCCGCGTTCGGGGAGGGAGGAAGCGCAAGAAGCATATCCTACGAGATAGCATCGGAGTTCGTAAAATGGTTTGGAAGCAAATATTCTTGCAAAGCCAGGCTTTTGACAAAACCCGAGTATGTCAGGCTTTATAGCCATAGGTCGCTCTTCAGAAACTATGTTTCGGGTCTTTTCGAAATGACATCCACTTCATTCATAACCCATGAGGCCTTATCGGGAAGGCGCCTTAGCGAAAAAGACAGGGATGCGGTTTGTTCGGTTTTTGATAAAGCGGGCGTGAAGATGAGCAAGGAGTTATTTTGCTTAGGCGCTTATAATAGGGCCATGAATGACGGGTCGAGGCTCAAGCTGGTAGGCGTAATCAAGCCGGACTCATGCTATGAAACCGTCGGGTTCAGGGTTGCGATAGATAAATAACGCTTTCGAAAGCGCAATTTGCTATTGCAATACGCAAGCTTTATAATCTCAAGGGGGGATTGGTTATGTTGGAAGTCATTAAAAAGAGAAGAGCGTGCAGGAAATTCGATTCGCGCATTGTCGAAGAAGCTAAAATCAAGGAAATAGTAGAGGCTGGTCTTTTGGCTCCGTCTGGAATGGGAAGGCAAACGCCCGTCATAATAGCAATCAGCGACAAGAAGCTGCGCGACGAGCTTTCGGCTTTGAATAGAAGCTTCATGGCGAATGCGCCAGAGGGTGTCGATCCGTTCTATGGAGCGCCCGTGGTTTTGCTGGTCGCTTCGAACAAGGATGGAATATCGGTGCACGACGGTGCGGCGACGATAGAAAACATGCTTTTGGAAGCAACCAATCAAGGATTGGCTTCTTGCTGGATACACAGGGCCAAAGAGGAAATCGAATCCCCCGAAGGAAGAAAGCTTCTCTCCCGGACCGGTTTGAATTTCGACGATTACATCGGAATAGGCCATGTGGTCATCGGCTATCCCGACGGCTATAAGGCGCCCGAGAAGAAAATCAAGGACGGCCGAGCGTTTTATATGTAAGGCTGTTGGCTCTTTTGTCTATATCGGCAATGTTCTCCTTGACAAAAGCATCCGTATGCCTATAATTTGCGAGTAAATTGCAAATTCAGGTCAAAAGAAGGATGTTGGCATATAATACGCAGCAGAGGCAGATGCTTCTGGATTTTTTGAACAAGCATATTGATGAGAGCATATCGGCAGCGCAAATCATATCCGCCCTTCGCAGCAACGGAATCAGCGAAAGCGCGGTTTATCGCAACCTTGCGGCCCTTGAGGAAGATGGCGAGATAATAAAGATAAGCAAACCCGGCGAACGAAAATCCGTGTATCGCGCGAATAACGAGAAATGCCGCAATCATTTTCATTTATTTTGCGTTTCCTGCAAGAAAACCACGCATGTGTCGGAAGATGCGAGCAAACGATTGGAAAGCAGTCTGAATGATTGCGACGGATTTCTGGTTGATAAAGACGAAACGATGATATATGGAATTTGCAAGGATTGCAGAGGTCGCAAGTGAAACGAAAGATTGCAATCGCCTTGCTTGCCGCCGTCGTTTTCGCAATTGCGCTTGTTTCTTGCTCAAGGAGCGAAAGAGAAGATGGGAAAATCAAGATAGTCGTAACGATTCTGCCGGAGTATGATTGGGTGCTGAATGTTCTCGGCGACGAGAAGGAGAGGTTCGAAACGACGCTGCTTCTTGGAAACGGCGGCGATTTTCACAGCTATCAGCCATCGGTGGCGGATATGGCGAAAATCGTTACATGCGATTTGTTCGTATTCGTGGGCGGCGAATCGGACGGATGGGTTAAAGATGCCTTGAAGAATTCTACGAACAAGAGCATGAAGGCGATAAGCTTGCTTGAAACCCTTGGAGACTGTGCGAGAAAGGAGGAGTTTGTCGAGGGGATGGAAGAGGAAGCGGATGCTGACGAGCAGGAGCACGAGTCGGTCGCGGAGCTTGATGAACACGTTTGGATGTCGCTTAGAAAAGCTTGCGTTTTCGTAGCTGCTATATCGGATTCGCTGCAAACCATAGATCCGGTTAATTCTGAAAAATATGCGAAGAACGCATCGGAATACGTCCTGAAGCTCAGGACGCTCGACGACGAATATGTCAGGTTCTTCGATTCGACAGAAAACAAGACATTGATAGTCGCAGATAGGTTTCCGTTCAGATATTTCGCCGATGATTATTCGCTTTCATATTATGCCGCTTTTCCGGGATGCTCCTCGGAGACGCAGGCAAGCTTTAAGACAATCGCTTTTCTGGTTCGCAAAGCGGAAGAGCTTTCCATGCCTTCGATATTTGCTGTGGATGGGTCTGATGGCAAGATTGCCAGGACGGTGAGGGACAGCACGAAATCCAAGGATCAGAAGATCTTTGTTCTCGATTCTATGCAGTCCGTTTCGTTGAAGGAATACGAAGAAGGCAGGACGTATTTGTCGGTAATGGCAAGTAATCTTTCCGTGCTTAAGGAGGCATTTCGTTGAAATGGAACGGGAAACGTTGATTTCATGTGAAGGACTCTATGTCGGCTATGATGGCAAATCGGTAGCAGGACCCATTGATTTGACTGTCGAGACGGGCGATTTCCTATCGATAGTGGGAGAAAACGGGGCTGGCAAAACCACTTTCGTGAAAACCCTCTTGAAACTGATAAAGCCGATTTCAGGCAAAATTCATTTCTCGCAAAACTTTGGTTCCGGCGGGATAGGGTATGTTCCGCAAAAGGACGCGATTGCCCCGGACTTCCCCGCATCTGTTTGGGAAACGGTGATTTCCGGATGCCTCGCAGGACTTGGAAGCAGGTTTTTCTATCGTGAAGCGGATAAGGCGAAGGCTCGAAGCTGTTTGGAGAAAACAGGCCTTTCCGGACTGGAGCGGCGGTCGTATAAGAGCCTTTCCGGAGGACAGCAGAAGCGGGCGTTGATTGCGAGAGCGCTATGTGCTGCCAATTGCGCGCTTTTGCTCGATGAGCCGGCCGCAGGGCTGGATGAAGAAGCAGAGGCGGATTTGCATTCGGTTGTTCGAATGCTGAATGACAAGGGACTTGCGATAATAATGGTGACGCACGATAAAGCCGCCGCTTTGGAGCATTCCAACAAGGTGCTCCATATCGGCCAATCCGCCTTTTTGGAAAATGTTCGCGGTATCGGAGGGGAAGCGCAATGATTGAAAAAGCGGCTTTGTATTTGAGTTTTCCCTTTGTGCGCTATGCCTTGATTGTCGGTGTTCTGATAGCGTTATGTTCCGCATTGCTCGGCACGGCTGTAGTTCTCAAAAGGCTGTCATTTATCGGAGACGGATTGTCTCATGTGGCATTCGGCAGTCTGGCAGTCGCAACTGCAGCCGGAATGACGAACAGAATGGCCGTAGTCATGCCCGTAACCATAATCAGCGCCGTCTTGCTCCTGCGCACGGGTTCGGAATCGAAAGTCAAAGGTGATGCGCTGATCGCCATGATTTCGGCAGCGGCACTGGCGGCTGGCTATATGGTCATGAACATGTTTTCATTATCATCCAATGTTCCTTCCGACGTTTGTTCGACGCTTTTCGGATCGGCATCGATTCTTACATTGAGCAAATTCGAAGTATGGGCGTGTTTTTTGCTGTCGCTTATCGTGGTAGCCGGCTTCGTACTGTATCACAATAGAATATTCGCAGTGATTTTTGATGAATCCTTTGCAAGCGCATCCGGCCTTAAAACGAATATATACAATATGCTGACAGCGGTTGTCACAGCGGTGGTGATTGTCTTGGCGATGAACTTGGTAGGTTCGCTTTTGATCTCGGCGCTTTTGGTTTTTCCGGCGCTGTCTGCGATGAGGGTGTGTCGCGATTTCAAGTCCGTCACTATTTGCGCATCCGTCGTGTCCGTTATTTGCGCTTTGAGCGGCATGATCGTCTCCATTGCGCTTGGCACGCCCATAGGCCCTACGATTGTTCTCGCCGATGCGATAGCTTATATTTGCCTGTGGGCATGGAGCCGATGGTTCGGCTGAAATGGATTAGCGCATAATAATTCATATTTTTTGGCACGAGGGAGGGCTATTTATGAACGGAGATGCCATAGGATTTTTGTTTTCTTTAGCTATAATTTTGTTTTTTACCAAAGCGTTAGGGTTGCTTATGCGCAAAATCGGTCTTCCGCAGGTGCTTGGGTTCGTACTTGCGGGAATTTTGGTCGGTCCGTCGATATGGTCTTTGATATTCAAGAATGCCGCCGCTGGTTTTTCCTCGTGGCTTTTGCCTGTTACCTCAAGCGACAGGCTCAAGACTTTTGCCGAGGTCGGAGTGGTTCTCGTAATGTTTATGGCGGGCCTCGAAACCAATATGGAGGAATTGAAGAAGACGGGATTTGTCTCGCTTATGATAGCTATGGCAGGCGTGGCCGTCCCATTTGGGCTGGGCGTTTTGGCAGGCAGCGTTTTCTTGCCGGAGGCGGGAGCGAATGCGTGGGTGTTTTTCGGAACCATAGTCAGCGCAACGAGCGTTGGAATATCGGTTGAGACATTGCGCGAAATGGGAAAGCTCAAGGGCAAGGTCGGAACGGTGATACTATCGGCAGCAATAATCGATGACATGTTGGGAATAATGGTGTTGTCGATTGTGATGAATTTGGAGGCAAACGGAGCAAGAGGGGTGCAGGGTTCTCCGGTTCTTTCGTTCATAAATCCTAGCAATAGCATTTTCGTTTCCATATTGTGGATGTTTGCATACTTTGCATTTGCCATTGTTGCGGGAATCGGCATATCGGATGTTTTCAAAAAGCTTGAAGATAGGCATCCTAAAACCCGAAGGCTTTTGATTTATGCCCTTGTGACGTGTTTCATGCATGCCTTCATTGCGGAAAAAGTCTTTGGTGTCGCTGAAATCACCGGCGCTTTTATCGCAGGTGCCATATTATCAACGGTCAGGAAAAGCTCGGATTACATAGACAAGAGGGTGAGCACTCCTTCGTATCTGATATTCGGTCCTGTATTCTTCGCCAGCATTGGCATAAACATGAATTTCAGCGGCGTCGATTCCCATATTTTGCTCTTTGCGCTCGTTTTTGTTTTGCTTGCAATCGTAGGGAAAATAATAGGATGCGGCGGAGCAGCAAGGCTCTTCGGATTTTCTACTTCTGGAAGCATTAGCATCGGATGCGGTATGGTGGCGCGAGGGGAGGTCGCTCTGGTGGTTGCCAACAAGGGCATTGATGCTGGCATAATAGACGAGAAGCATCTGTTTGTCGTCGTAATGCTCGTGCTTATCACATCGGTTGCTGCGCCGGTGCTGCTGAATGTTTCGTTCAAGGATAAGCGGCAAGCCGGCAACTTATAGCATTGGTTTGAAACTGGCAGGAAGGGCGGTGGATTATGATTTTGTTTGTTAACGCTTGCGTTAGGGAGAAGTCGAGAACGAAGAGGTTGGCGGATGCATTGCTGGAGAAACTCGGAGACGATGTGACGGAATTGCGCTTGTCATGCGCTTCGTTTCCAGCCGTCGATGAAAAGTTTCTTAATGTCAGGGACGAGTTGATCGCTTCGGGAGACTTCGGAAACCCAATGTTCTATTTGGCGCGCCAATTCGCATCAGCTGACGAAATCGTTATCGCCGCTCCTTATTGGGATCTTTCCTTTCCGGCTGTTCTCAAACAATATTTCGAACATGTCAACGTGCTCGGCATAACCTTCGAATACACGCCGGACGGCTATCCGAAGGGATTGTGCAAAGCCAAGTCCTTGCATTATGTCACCACTGCCGGCGGAAGTTTCGTTCCGGATGATTTCGGGTTCGGTTATGTCAAAGCTCTCGCTCAGAATTTCTATGGCATAGGCAGGGTGGAGCTGATTAAGGCTGAAGGACTTGATATCCAAGGCGCCGAGCCGGATAAGATATTGGAAAATGTGATAAGCAATATTAAAAATTCGAAATGAATTGTCCTTTTTGAATTTGAACGATTATAAAGACTATTGCCGACAGGAACAAGATGCCGGGAGAGTTCTGGCTGTCTGGGTCGCAGGATTTTCTGATTGTGAAGGGCGTATCGGAATCGCTCGCCGGGCGAATGGGAATCGTAAGGATGCACCCGATGATTTATGAGGAAGCGCCCTTTATTGATTACGGCAATAATTGTGTTTACTATACGAATTTTTTATCATACGTTCCTGATCTTGAACAGGTTATTTATATTGAGAACCCTGGTGATTTTTATAGCCCTGTCAATACGGATGCGAGATTCTACGCTATAGGCATAGATTTGACAAGAAAGATAGTTGAGACTTTTGAACACAACGAAAAGTTTTCTGGATCAATTCTTGATAAAACAGGTGGCCGCAACTGTTTAACAGAACTAACGCTTATTTTCAAAAACGACTTCATTCAATTTGTTCTGATATTGCATATGGGGAATTTCAATGGAGTGCCATATAAGTGTGATGATATTACATTGAGTTTTCTGAGCAAGGATTTCAGCAAAAGCATTTTTTCTGGCCGAATAACATCTGGACGTGGCTTTGTTGGTGATACCGAAGCCTATCACGCTGATGTGTGTTGCCTTATAGACTATCATTACCTTATAATCCACACATATCAGAAACAAATTCTTTGGTGCGATTTGCTTAAGAATAGCTCTGAGGCCTGCTACGACTGGAACGTTCTGGGCGAGAATCTTGGTTTTATTAACGGAGATTGCAATTTTTGGTGTTGCAATGACGCTGTTTTTACTAAAGATACGCCGACCAAGATGGTGTCATATCAGGTTGTTCTGAAAGATGGTTTGCTGATTATCTGAAAGGTTTCATGCCAGAAAGTGTGGTATTTATTATGAACGAAACACCAGCTTTGTTTTTTCAGAATAGCGGAGAATAATGGGAATTAGAGGAAATCCCCACTATTTCATCAGGTGCATCGAGTGTCATGACGACGAAAGGGTTTTGCTGGATTCTCTGCGCAAGGGCGCGTTGCCTTTATTCAAGGGTGTGCTGTTCGAAAATGCGATAGCCAGAATACTGGTTTTCAACGGACACAAGCTTTTTTTACGCCCATCGCAACGAGAGTGCATATAAGAACGATATCGGAATAGACTTTGCTCGTGAAACGGCCTTGTAACGAAGCCGATATTTTTTAAACGAGGTTTTTTCAAAACTCCTTCCTTCACGCTGTTCGGATCTCGGTGCAAGCCGCA
>CAMOXM010000007.1:0-25442 GCA_946629155.1 uncultured Spirochaetaceae bacterium
GAAGAGGCTGCTCGCAAGGCCGCTGAGGAAGAGGCCGCTAGGAAGCGTGCTGAAGAAGCTGCCAAGAGGGCGGAAGAAGCTAGAAAAGCCGCTGAGGCGGAAGAGAAGAGATTAGCCGAAGAAAAGAAAAGAAGCGAAATCGAAAAGGCCAAGAGGGCCGCTGCCAATGCCGAGAGAGAAAAGAAAGTGAAGGAAATGATCGAAAAAAGCAAGGCTCAGAAAGCTGAGAAAGCTGTCAAGGCAGCAAAACCTGCTGATGCGGGAAGATTCATGCCGAACTTCAAGAGGCGATATCTTAATCAAGTCAGAGACAAGCTGCAGAAAGATTTCAATTTCTCATCTCCGATGGAGATACCGAGGATGACCAAGATAACCGTTTCGTTCGGTTGCTCCGAGGATAAGGAAAACAAAAAGTACATGGATGCGGCTGTAAAGGAATTGGAGCAGATAACCGGTCAACATGTGGTTAGGACGAAGGCGCACAAGAGCATAGCCAATTTCAAGATCAGACAAGGTCAGGAAATAGGAGCAATGGTTACGCTTCGAAACGATAACATGTGGTACTTTTTCGAAAGGTTGGTCTCTGTCGCCCTTCCTCGCGTGAGGGATTTCCGCGGTGTCAAGCCGAATGCATTTGATGGTCATGGGAATTATTCCTTGGGTGTGACTGAACAGATCATTTTCCCTGAGATCGATTTTGACAAGATAGAGAGGATCAGCGGGTTCAACATCGCTTTTGTCACTACGGCTAAAAACGATAAGGAAGGTTATGCGCTCTTGAAGGAGTTGGGCATGCCTTTTTCAAAGTAAGGGCTAAATGGAGATAATATGGCTAAGAAATCTTTGATTATCAGGGCAAAAAGAAAACCCAAATTCAGCACTAGGAAAAATCTGCGATGCAATCTTTGCGGTCGCTCCAGAGGATATATGAGAGATTTTGGCATATGCAGGCTTTGTTTCAGAAAGCTGGCTTCGGAAGGCCAGATCCCTGGCGTGACCAAATCGAGTTGGTAAGGAGGTGTTAGGATGTCAGTATCAGATCCGATTGCAGATATGTTGACGAAGATCAGGAATGCGGCGTTGGCCAAGCATTCCAGCACTGTCGTGCCTGCTTCCAACACCAAGATGGAAATATGCAAGATATTTAAGGCCGAGGGCTATATCAATAGTTTCAAGGTCGTTGAGGACGGCAGCAGGAGATTCATAAAGATTTTCCTCAAATACGACAATAACAACAACAGCGTCATCAGGGGCATCAAGAAGCTCAGCACTCCCGGAAGAAGGGTGTATTCCGGTTATAAGGAAATGCCTAGGGTCTTCAATGGGTATGGCGTGATTGTCGTTTCCACTTCATCAGGCATTATTACCGGAAGGAAAGCTAGGGAAGCTAAGGTTGGCGGCGAGCTGATTTGTTCGATCTGGTAAGGGAGAGTGTCATGTCGAGAATAGGAAAAAAGTCAATTGCAGTTCCCGCAGGAGTGAAGCTTTCGTTTGACAACTATGTCATGAAGGCTGAAGGTCCCAAGGGTAAATTAGAATGCCCGTTTGACGATTATGTTGGCTTTAATGTCGGCGAAGGCATCGTGAACGTGACAAGGAAGGATGATTCCAAAGATGCGAAAAGCAGGCATGGCTTGTATAGGCAGCTGCTTAACAATATGATCATCGGGGTCACTTCCGGATATACTACGAACCTTGTTATAAACGGTGTCGGTTATAAGGCCGAATTGAAGGGCGATATTCTTGTGCTTTCTCTCGGTTATTCCACCATCATAGAATACATGATACCGGAGGGCATAAAGATCGCTCTTGACGGACCTACGAAGATAGCTGTATCGGGAATCGACAAGCAGCTTGTCGGCAAGGTTTGCGCGGAAATCAGGTCTTTGAGGAAACCGGAGCCGTATAAGGGCAAGGGCATAAAACTTGAGAAGGAAGTCATCAGACGCAAGGTCGGCAAATCCGGTGTGAAGAAATAAGGGGATAGGCAGAAGCAATGAAACCGATAGTCAAGAAAAATCATAGGCGCGATAAGAGAAAGGCGCATATAAGAAAAAGGGTCAAAGGAACATTGGAAAGGCCTCGCGTCAGCGTGTTCAGAAGCAATCTGCACCTGTATGCACAAGTCATTGATGATGTTAAAGGCGAGACCATGTGCTGTATCAGCGGAATCGAAAAGGAATACGCCGCTCTTCGCAATAACGTCGAATCCGCCAAGAAGCTTGGATTGGAGTTGGGCAAAAGAATGAGCAGCAAAAACATTAAGACGTGCGTTTTCGATAGAAACGGATACAAGTATCACGGCATTGTCAAGTCTTTTGCTGATGGAATCAGAGAAGCTGGAATCGATTTCTAGCCATTGGGGGTGTTTGAATGCCACGAAGAGATGATAATAGAAGAAAAAGAACGGATGATGCGAAGACCGACAACATAGTCGAGAAGCTGATTTCGGTTAATAGGGTGTCGAAATCCACGAAAGGCGGCAGGACGATATCTTTCGCCGCATTGATGGTTGTCGGAGATAAGAACGGAAGCGTCGGATTTGGTCTCGGAAAGGCTAATGACGTGTCTGAAGCTATCAAGAAAGCGACGCAGAAGGCGAGGAAGAGCATGAAGCGCATTTCGCTCAAGAAGGTTTTCAATCCGGAGAGCAATTCGTATAATGTGACTCTTCCGCATGAGATATTGGGAAAGTATAAGAGCGCATCCGTGCTTCTCAGGCCGGCTTCGGCAGGAACCGGAGTCATTGCCGGAGGAAGCGTCAGGGCGGTATGCGATGCTGCAGGCATAACGGATATATTGAGCAAATCTCTTGGCTCCAACAACAAGAGCAATGTGATCAAGGCTGCCATATGCGGGCTTGAGAGCCTTATGGATGCCAACGAGATAAGTATGAATCGCGGTCTGAGCAAGAGCGAGATGTGGGGTTGATAATTATGAAACAGGAGAAAATCGACAGCCCTAGGCTGAAAATTACGCTTTGCAAAAGCTTGATCTCATCTCTTCCCAATCAGAGGAAAACGGCTAAGTCCTTGGGGCTTACGGGCAAGATTTCCGGGTATTGCATACGCAAAAACGACGATGTGACTTGGGGAATGATTAATGTTATCAGGCATTTGGTCAAGGTCGAGGGGGTGAACTGATGGCTACCATAGTGGCTCCTAGGGGAGCGAACAGACGCAAGACGATAGTAGGCAGAGGGCATTCTTCGTCCGGAAGGAGATGCGGTCGCGGCAATAACGGCCAGAATGCCAGATCCGGCGGTGGGGTCCGTCCCGGGTTCGAAGGCGGACAGATGCCCCTATACAGAAGAGTCGCCCGCAGAGGCTTCTCTAATTACCCCTTCAAGAAGGAATATGTTGCGATATCCCTCGACCAGATAGATTCGTTCTTTTTGGATGGGGAAAGCGTGAACGATGCCGAACTCAGGAAGAGGGGGCTTTTGAAGGGTAAGAGCAATGAGGCCAAGATTCTCAATGGCGAGAAATTTGACAAGAAGGTGACGATTGAGGGCATTAGGATTTCCGAAAGCGCTGCCGAAAAGGTCAAGTCGCTTGGCGGGGAAGTGAGGTAAGATGTCGAACATTCTGGCTGATTCTTTTAGGATAAATTCCTTGAGAAAGAAGATTATCTACACTCTTCTTCTGCTTGTTGTCACGAGAATCGGGGCTTTTATACCCATTCCGGGCATAAATCCGGCGGTTCTTTTGAATGCAAGCCCGTCCTCAAGTTCCGCTTTGGGCTTTTTGTCTGAGTATTTGGACTTTTTCTCCGGCGGCGCGTTCTCGAATTTTTCCATTTTGATGCTTGGCGTAATGCCTTACATATCCGCGCAGATCATATTCCAGCTTCTTCTGATAATAGTTCCGAAGCTCAAGGATATGGCGAAGGACCCCTCGGGGCAGGCAAAGGTTCAAAGATGGATGAGATACGGGACGATTCTAGTGTGCATCGTGCAATCGTATGCCGTCGTGGTCTATTCTAGGGAATTCCCTGGCATCCTGACTATAAGCCCGACATGGTTTGCAGTCATCACCGCGATAACCTGTACGGCAGGCAGCATGTTCATGGTCTGGCTTGGCGAAAGGATAACGGAGAAGGGGGTGGGGAACGGTATTTCCTTGCTGATTTTCGCTGGTATCGTAGCGAGGATTCCTTCTGCGGTATGGACTTTGATCACAGGCTTGAGAAACGATACGATAAATCCTGTTTCCGTTGCTATCTTGGCGGTCATATTCTGCGTGGTCGTAGTTCTCGTGATTTATGAGGAGAAAGGCGAAAGAAGGATTTACGTCACATACTCGAAGAGGATAGTGGGCAGGAAGATATACGGTGCGCAAAGCTCGCACATCCCTTTCAAGCTCAATCCGTCAGGGGTCATTCCGGTCATCTTCGCTTCTGCAGTTCTGTCGTTTCCGTTGCAGATAGCAGCCGCTTTAGGGCCCAATGTCAGATGGCTCAATCGTTTCGCGGCGTGGCTGAATCCGCAAGGCTATCCGTATTTGATAATACATACGCTTCTTATAATCGCCTTCGCCTTTTTCTATACGCAGGTTACGCTGAATCCCATCGAGATATCCAAGCAGATCAGGGAGAACGGCGGCACCATACAAGGCGTCAGGGCGGACAATATGGAAGAGTATCTTACGAAGGTTTTGAACAGGATCATACTTCCCGGAAGCTTGTTCCTGGCTTTTATAGCCCTTTTGCCCACGATTGTCCAATTGGTGTTCCATTTTCCTGCGAATGTTGCTATGCTTTTAGGTGGAACGTCATTGCTGATAATGGTTGGCGTGGAGCTGGATACGGTGCATAGCATCGAAGGAATCATCAAGTCGCAGAACAGACTCATGTATTCTGGCGGCAGGAGCAGATCGCTTTGATGCGTTTTTGGTTTGAGAAAGAGGTTTTGTATGAAAGTTAGAGCAAGTGTGAAGCCGATTTGCGATAAATGCAAAGTCATCAGGCGTAATGGTGTTGTCAGGATTGTATGTTCCAATCCTAAGCATAAACAGAGACAAAAGGGGTAGAATAAATAAAAATGGCACGTATTGCAGGCGTTGATTTGCCGAATAAGGCAACTAAGATCGCATTGACTTACATTTATGGTATCGGTAATAAGAGCGCTATGGATATCTGCGAGAAGGCGGGTATCGACTCTAATGCGAGAATAAATTCCTTATCTACCGAGGAGCTTACTCTTCTTAGGAAGATAATCGAGGAATCCTATAAGGTCGAAGGCTCGCTTCGTTCTGAAGTCGCGCAGAACATCAAGGCTTTGATGGATATCGGCTGCTATAGGGGCTTGAGGCATAGGAAGGGTTTGCCTGTCAGAGGTCAGAGGACCAAGACCAACGCAAGAACCAGAAAAGGCAAGAAGAAGACTGTTGCGGGTAAGAAGAAATAAGGAGAGGCAAGATGGCTGTTACCAAGAAGAAAACAAAGGTGAAGAAGACCGTTCGCGAGGGAAATGTCTATATTCAGGCGACGTTCAACAACACGATAATCACCGTAACCGATTTGAATGGAAACACCATATCATGGTGCTCTTCGGGAGCGCAAGGGTACAGGGGCGCGAAGAAAAGCACGTCTTTTGCAGCTCAAACCGTTATGGAGAACGCTATTAAGAAAGCAAAGGATTATGGTCTTAGCGAAGTCAATGTTTATGTCAAGGGTCCCGGTTCGGGCAGAGAGACGGCTATAAGGGCCATCGGCAAGGAAGGGATTAAAGTCAGGCTGATCAGGGATGTCACTCCTATACCCCATAACGGTTGCCGACCGAGAAAAACTAGAAGACTGTAGTAAGGAGAAGATTGTTTATGGCAAGGTACACAGGACCTAAATGCAGGTATTGCAGAGCCGAACAGACTCAGCTTTATCTTAAAGGCGACAGATGCTCTTCCGGAAAATGCCCGCTCAAGAGCGAGTCTGGAAAGAGAACCGCCGCACCCGGGAAGGATCCGAAAGTGCGTGGCAGGAAGAATACGGATTACGGATTGCAGCTGCGCGAAAAGCAGAAGCTCAAGAGGATGTACGGAATGCTTGAAAAGCAATTCCACATCACCTTCGAGAAAGCGACGAAGATGAGCGGCGTTACCGGACAGAATATGATCAATCTTCTTGAAAGGAGGCTTGACAATGTTGTGTACAGGCTTCATTTCGCAAAGTCCAGATCGCAGGCCTCGCAGATAGTCTGCCACGGGCATGTGATGGTCAACGGAAGGGTTGTCAACATCCCGTCGTATCAGCTCAAGGACGGCGATTCGATTTCCATCAGGCCTCAAAGCCGCGAGAGCAAGCTGTTCAGGGAGAATCTTTCAGGCCTTTCGAAGCGTGAGAATAATACTGTTTCATGGCTTTCGCTGGACGTTGACGCCATGTCCGGAAAGTTCGTTTCAAATCCTGTCAGAAGCGAAATACATGATTTGCAGAACGTCAATGAACAGCTGATCGTCGAGTTGTATTCCAAATAACCGTTGATTGTAAAGGGGCGATATGACTAAGAAGAATCTTTTAAAGGGTTTGACACTTCCGAAAACGGTGGAATACGAAGTCGTCGAGGAAGATGGTGGAAATAAAGAGTATGCCAAGATAGCCGCATATCCGTTCGAAAGGGGCTTCGGCACTACGATCGGCAACTCCCTGAGGCGTGCTTTGCTTTCTTCGATTCAGGGGTATGCGGTCAGTTCGCTGATGTTTCATGTCAGAAAAGATGGGAATCTAACCACCATTTCCAATGAGTTCGAGGCTTTGCCCGGAGTTAAGGAAGACATAGTCGAAATCATAGCGAACATAAAGAAGCTTGCTTTGAAATGTTCGGGAGAGGACTTTGAAAGTCAGGTGATGACGATAAGCTGCAAAGGTCCGGGAGAACTTACAGGAGCGGCATTTGCAAAAAACGGCATCGAGGTCATAAATTCCGACTTGCACATACTTACGATGGAGAAGGATGTCGATATGGACATAGATGTCCAAATCGATTTCGGCAGAGGTTACATACCTGCCGATATGCAGAAGAACTATGTCGTGGAAACTTATGGTGTCATAGCCATAGATTCCTTGTTCTCTCCGGTAGTGAGGGTGAACTATTCGATCGATGCTGCGAGAGTTGGCCAAAGGAATGATTTCGAAAAGCTTGTGCTCGAAGTCTGGACCAATGGCGCTATCAGCGCTGTCAATGCGGTCGGTCAGGCGGCGTTCATAGTTTCGGAATATTTGCAGAAGTTCATCAACTTCGATAAGAGCGAGGTGTTGAATTCGCAGGAAATCGAGAAATGCGAGAATGATAGGATCGAATTGCTGAAGAGCTCCATTGACAGGCTTGATCTGAACTCCAGGAGCATGAGCTGTTTGAAGAGGATAAACATCAACTTCATATACGAGCTTGTTCAGAAAAACGAGGACGAATTGCTTCGCGAGAAGAATTTCGGGGAGAAGTCGTTGGGCGAGATCAAGGAGAAGCTTCAAAACCTCGGTCTGTCCTTGGGAATGACGGGTTTGGAGCTTTGATTGAATGGTATCCTGACAGCTTGCGAATGCTTCAAACGATAGGCTCTCAGGTACGCCATGGAAGGTTTTCGAATATCTTAGGAAATAGAGGAACGGAATATGAGACACAGATATGGTTTTAACGAATTGTCAAGAGATTCGGCCGAAAGAAAAGCTTTGTTGCGCTCTCAATGCACTTCGCTTGTCTTATACGAGAGGATAGTCACTACCCTTGCGAAGGCCAAGGAAACGCAAAGGCGCGTTGAGAAGCTTGTTACCAGAGCTAAGAATGCGAATAATGAAATCGCCAAGCTTTCCGTACAGACCAATCCGGAAAATATCGGAAAGGCCAATGCGGTGAATGTGCATGCTCATCGGCAGGTAGCGCGCCATCTTTACACGGAGAAAGCGGTTGCGAAGCTTTTCAATGACATCGCCCCGCTTTTCTCGGAAAGGAACGGCGGCTACACGAGGATAATCAAGTGCGGTTATAGAAACAACGATTCCGCCCAGCTGGCTATTTTGGAATTTGTCGAGAGACCTCAGAAGGAAGAGAAGGCCAAGGCTGATAAGAAAGCGAAGAGCAAGGCAAGCCCGAAGGCTTCGAAGCCGAAGAAGGAAGCCTCGGAGAGAAGAGGTTCCGAGAAAGTCAAGCAGTCCAAAGGCGTGAGCGAGAAAGTTGTCACCAGGCAGAAAAAAGGTAATTGACGAGGTAGAAGATGAGCAATAAAGGCAAGAGGACGTATCATCCCAGCAAAGTGAAAAGGAACAGAAAATTCGGCTTTAGGGCAAGAATGGCTACGCCTGGCGGGAGATTGGTCTTGAAGAGAAGAAGGGCTAAAGGGAGAAAAAAGCTCAGTGTCAGCGATGAGAAGAAGCCTTACTAGGGTTCGCATGCTGAAGAAGCGTGATGATATCAAAAGGATTTTTTCGTCTAGGAAATATTATTCAAAATCGATTTTGATCAGATATTGCTCCAACGGAGAGGATGAAAGCAGGTTTCTGGTTGTTCCGGAGAGAAAAGCTCATTGCTCCGTTGGCCGCAATTTGATACGAAGGCGCATATCCGAAATCCTCAGGGTCAATCAATATAGGATCAGGGGTGGTTTGGATATCGCCTTTTTTGTTAAGAGAGATGTTTCAGAACTCAAGCATGCGCAACTCCGCGACCTCGTCATGGGAGTGATAGCCGAGTGCGGATTCTTGAGATCGTAGCATGGTTTCAAATGAACAGAAAACTAATAATAATAAGTTGCGTCGCCATCATAGTCATACTTCCGCTTTTCATTTATTTCGTCAATGCTAGGAATCAGAAGAGAGCGGCGGCCGGCGTTGCAGAGCAGACGGGTGATGCAAGAGATGCCGTTGCGGCGGAAATACCCGCTGATAAGGCGAACGACGTCGCACGTTCGGACATAAGGCTCATAGGCGATGCCTATTCGTCTTCGTTCGTGGCATCGGATTCGAATGCGCAGAGGCAGTCGGTGGTTCTGAAGAACGACGTCTATACCATCGCATTCGATTCGAAAGGAGCTAGCGTTTCCTCGATAGTGCTGAATGAATACAAGGAAAAAGGCTCGGATTTGGAAATTCTGTACAAGACGGATCCGGACAAACGCGCTTTCCTGCTTTATAGGGGCGGTGATTTGAATAGTCCTATCGATGATGTTTTCGAAGTTGAAAGCAGAACGGCGGATACGGTCGTGTTCAGGCGCGATTACATTTTGAACGGGAAGCCGGTAACGCTTCGAAAGGCTTTTGCTATTTCCAATCAATACATGCTCAGGATAAATGTCAGCCTGACAGGGCTTTCGACATCTGACTTAGCCGGATTGACATCAAACGCCTATTCATTGGAATTCGCTCCGTATTTGGGTCCTGCTCCAAGCGGCAGCAAAAAGGGGAGTTCGGCGGATGCGAGGAATTTCTATATAAAGAAGGACAAGAAGAGGCGCGGAATCAACTTTGCAGGATCATCTAAGAACGTATTCGTATATAAGGACGGGTTCGATTGGTTCGAGTGGACCGGAAAGTATTTTTCGGTGATAATGATTCCGGAGAGCAGGGAGGCTTTCGATGTTTCGGCATATAAGCGCGGCGCATACGACAACAGCGTGATACTGTCCAGAAACAACGATTTCATCCCATCACCGGATGGTTCGGTCGAACTTAGCGATAGCGTGTATTCGTACATAGGTCCGCAGCTCAAGGACAAGCTTCAGCTCTTCGATTACAAGGAGGATAACGATTTCAAGCTGTCCGGATTGTCCTTGTCAAAAGCGATGGAAGGCGGCGGTGCGTTGCCGTGGCTTCAGAACATACTCAAATTCATCATGAAGATATTCTACGGTTGGATTCCGAATTGGGGGGTGTCGATAATCTTCCTTACGCTTTTCATAAAGATCCTGCTGTATCCTTTGAATGCGAGGAGTGCGAGATCGGCTGCGGCGATGCAAAAGGTCGCACCGCGCCTTGAGGAAATCAGGAAGGAGTTCAAGGATGATCCGCAGAAGCAGAATCAGGCCATAATGTCCCTCTATAAGAAGAACAACATTTCGCCGTTATCATCGATGCTGCCTATGCTCATACAATTGCCGATATTGTTTGCGGTGTATGGGCTTTTGAATAAGCATTTCGAACTTCGCGGAGCCATGTTCATTCCCGGTTGGATCGAGGATCTTTCCGTGCCGGATACGGTTTATGAGCTGTCGTTCAGCATTCCGTTTTTGGGCAATCAAGTGCACATACTGCCTATAATCTATGGTCTCAGCATGGTTTTCTCCATGGTGTGGACGCAAAAGCAGAACACTGCCGGACAGACGAAGGGCTTTCAGAAGTTCATGATATACGGCTTGCCGATAATATTGTTCTTTTCCCTTTACAACGTGTCGTCGGGGCTGTTGGTGTATTGGACTGTGATGAATGTTTTCTCGATACTCCAGCAGATGTATGAGAACAGCAAGCTCAAGGCATCGGCCGCCGCTGAGAATGCGGCTGCGGATTCGAATGGAGGCAAAGGCGGCTTGAATGTCAAGGTGCTTCCTCCAAAAGCTAAGAAAAACAAGAAAAACAGGAGATAGATATGGATATGGAATTTGATGGCGCGACCGAAAAGGAAGCCGTGCAGAAGGCCATGGACGAACTTAAAATCCAGGACTTCGAATATGAAATAATTTCTGAAACGAAAAAGGGGCTTTTCAAGAGGCCTTCGGTTAGGATAAGGGTGATTCGCGAGGATGATCCTAGTGCTTTCGAGCCTGTTGAACGCGCGATGGACGAAGAAAGCGATGAGGAAGAAGAGGAATTTGCCGCAAGCGATACCGGAAAGCCTGAAAACGACATGGAAAGGGACATCATTTCGTTCGTCGACGGCTTGTCCGAGAAAATGGAAGTGAAGTTCGTTTCGGAAATAGTTTCCAGGGGGAATAAAGGCAAGATAAACGTTAATCTCAAGACCGATGAAGGCTCGTTCGTTATCGGATATAAGGGCGAAAGGCTGGATGCCATTCAGATAATCACGAGCGCATATGTGCTAAAAAGGTATTCCGATAAGAACATCAAAGTCGTTCTGGACGTGGATGATTATCGCCAGGAAAGGATGCAGAAGATTCTCAAGGACTCCATTGCCCAGGCTAAAAAGGTGAAAAGCACCGGCAGATCCGTTTTCCTCGATCCTTTGAATTCATACGAGCGCAGGGCAGTTCATAAAGCCGTCGGCGATATGGGCGGTCTCGCCACCGAAAGCTATGGCAATGGGCTTTTGAAGAGAATCAAGATTTTCAGAGCGTAAAGAGCGCAATCGGATTGGAATATGCTGATCTTGGGGATTGAGTCGTCATGTGATGAGTGCGCAGCGGCATTGGTTCGCGACGGCAGGACGATAGTTTCCGAAGTCGTAGCCACGCAAATAGCCAAGCACGTGCCCTACAAGGGAGTGGTTCCGGAATTGGCTTCAAGGCTTCATGTCGAATTGATAAGCGACGTGGTGCATAATTGCATGCTCAAGGGCGGATTGAACGGCGGCGATGTCGATGCCGTGGCCGTAACTTCGAGACCCGGGCTTATAGGTTCGCTTTTAGTCGGCGTTTGCTTTGCCAAAGCGTATTCGTACGCTTTGGACAAACCGTTGATTTCCGTTGACCATGTCTTGGCCCATTTGTATGCCTCTCAGATGACGCAGCCGCTTGATTATCCGTATTTGGGCATGCTGGTTTCAGGAGGGCACACCCTTATTGCGATAGTGCGCGATTTCGATAATATGGAGATACTCGGGGCAAGCATTGACGATGCCGCCGGCGAAGTCTATGATAAGGTCGCCAAGTTCTATGATATCGGCTACCCGGGCGGATTGCTGATAGATCGCATGTCCAAAGAAGGCGATGACGATTCCTTCGCTTTTCCTTCTCCGAAACTCGATTCCGCACTTTATAGAAAATACGATATGAGTTTCAGCGGATTGAAATCCGCTGTGATAAATCAGAAGGCGAAGTTTTTCAAGCCTGGAAAAACAGACAGCATTGCGAATCTATGCGCTTCGTTTCAGAAAGCGGCTATCGGGATTCTTTTCAAAAAGCTCAAGCAAGCCGTTTCGGATACTTCCATCAAACGCATTTGCGTCGGAGGAGGCGTCGCGGCGAATTCGCTGCTGCGTGAGAAAGTGATGAGTCTTCAATCCGAAGGCGTTCAAGTTTCCATACCCGCATTGAGATATTGCACCGATAATGCCGTTATGGTTGCTGGAATCGGCGGAGAGTATTTCAAAAGGGGCGTATTCTCCGATATGAGTCTCTGCCCCGTGCCGAGAGTCGATCGCTTCAAAGGATTCGTCAAAGGGCGCATCTAAAGCCTGCTATTCGAAGATAATTGCGGATTTTCAGCCGAAAGTACAACTGGCAGTTCAGGCTCTGAGGGGAATCCGCAGGACTTGCGGCTTGTGTCGGAAGAGCGAGTAGCGTGAAGAAAGGAGTTTTGAAAAAACCTCAACCGCACTAAATAGATCCCCATGTCTTGCTGTCGGAGGCATTTGCCTTGAGCGGGACGGTGAGCTTTACGGCATTTTCCATTTCCGCCTTTATCAATGCTTTCGCATCTTTTACGCAATCTTCTTTCGCTTCGGAAATTATTTCGTCATGAACCGTCAGCAATATCCTGACATCCATGTTATTGCCTTTTATGGCATCCGCCGCCTTTCGCATCGCAATCTTCATTATATCCGCGGCTTCGCCTTGTATGGTGCTGTTAAGAGCTTGCCGTTCGGCTTTTTGCATGAGAATCCTATTGGGGCTGGTGATGTCGTTGAGGTATCTTTTCCTTCCGAATTCCGTAATCACGTATCCTTTGTCCTTGGCTGTTTCTATGATTCGGTTTTTGAGCTCCACGACCCCTTTGAAGAGTTCGAAATAGCTGTCTATGAATTTTTGAGCATCTTTGCCTGAAATCTTCAGGATTTTCGCAAGGCTAAACGCCGACATGCCGTAAATGACCGCGAAATTGATGGTTTTGGCACTTGACCTGTCTTTATCCGTTATGCTGTCGCTGTGGTAATCCACGCCTTTAAGTGCTGCCGCAGTAGCCCTGTGAACATCGAGGTCTTCTTTGAAGAAGCCGCATAGCGCATCATCTCTCGACAAGTGCGCTAGCACGCGCAACTCGATTTGGGAGTAGTCGCAGCTTATCAGCTTGCAGCCATTCGCCGCCGTAAAGCAGCCCCGAATCAGATTGCCTTCTTGCGTTCTAGCCGGTATGTTCTGAAGATTCGGCCTGACGCTTGAAAATCTTCCGGTTTGCGTGCCGGTTTGCAGGAAAGTGGTGTGAAGCCTGTTGTCTGACGGATCGATTTCATCGAGCAGCGACACGGTGTATGTTTGCAGGAGTTTGACCTTAGCCTTGTATTCAAGGACTAGCTCTATTACTTCATAAGAACCCGCCAGCTCTTCCAATGTCTGCTGATCAGTGCTGAATCCCGTGTGAGTCTTCTTGGCAAGCGGTATCCTCATGTCGTTTGCAAGAGCATCCTGAAGCTGTTTCGGACTTTGGATGTTGAATTCGTGCCCTACGATGCCGTATATCTGCTTTTCAAGCTTTTGAACTTCTTCCTTGAGCTTCGATTCGATTTTTCTTATCTCGTTGGAGTTGATGTATATTCCCGCCAGCTCCATGCCGCTTATTATGGGGATGAGCGGTTTTTCAATTTCCTCGTATGTTTTCAGCAAATCCTCTTTTTTGAGTTTCTCATGCAGGGCGCGGTGTATTCGCAGAATCGCAGCTGCATATTCCGCATTAGTCCGCAGGCTGTCTGCGTCATCGCCCGTCGAGAATAGGGAAGGTTCCTGTGCGCTTTTGCGGTAGAGATTCTCTCCCAAATGCGTCCTGGCAAGATATGGAATCGTTTCCTGCGCTCTCGTACTGTCCAAAAGATACGATTCCACGTTTATATCGTCTATGAAGCCGTTGCTGCTGTCGCAAGTCTTTTTGCTTAGCTTATACAGCTCTTTCGCATTTATCGTGACGATTTTTCCCGCGTTGTCCGCTATCAGCGCCGCGAACTTGCTTTTGATCTTGTCATCCGCAATTTGCAGAACGAAAGTTTTTCCATCATTCAAGCTGAAAAAAGCGTTTGAGGCTGTTTTATCCAATAGGACGGAGATTTCATCGGATTTTTCGATTAGCATTTCGACCGATGATATGTTCGCGGCCTCGCATAGGACGCTTTTGCCGCTCGCATCATTGCCGTTTTGGGCTTTCGATGTGTTTGCATTGCCGCTTCTCGCATCGTTCTCCTTTATCAGCCCTTTGTCGCGCATGTATTTTCTCATTTGGCCGGCTACTCGGATATACCCCGCTTCCTCTAGGGCGCTTATGCCTGATGCAGCATTGATTTTTCCTATGCTGTAGTCTTCCAAGCAATCGTTTTTCAGGTCGTAACGATATTCTTCTTCCGATAGGCTGACGAGCTTTAGCGAGGCGTATGCGTCGCTTTTGCCGGACTCGATCTTTTTCCTGACGGCCGGCTTCAGCGCTTCGATATTCTTATAGATGTCATCAATGTTTTCATAGGATGAGAGCAGTTCTCTGGCGCTTTTTTCTCCGATTCCGGCAACTCCCGGCACATTGTCGCTGGAATCTCCGAGGAGAGCCAGATATGATGCGATTTTCGTTGGAGGAAGCCCGTATCTTTCGATTACCTTGTCATCATCGTAAATAACCCATCTGTCTTCTTTGGCATCGCATCTCAGCTGAAACACGCCTTTGTCGTTGCTTACAAGCTGAAGCAGATCCTTATCTCCGGATGCGATATAAATTTCGGCATCATTGCAATATTTGCCTTGCAGCGAACATATCAGATCGTCAGCCTCATAACCGACCTCCGAGACCACGGGTATGCCGAAAGACGACAATATGAATCTTATCTCATCGGTTTCCTTGTGGAGCTCGGGTGGCGTCTTCTCCCTGTTGGCCTTGTATTGCGCATAGTCTTTTTTCCTTAGCGTATCACCTCTCGAATCCATGCAAACCGCAAGGTATTCGGCATCTGTCTGCTTTAGCAGGTTGAGCATGGATGTGAAGAAAACGGAAACGCTTGTGGTCTTTCCGGTGCCGTTCATGAGTGCGAAAAACGCCCTGTAGATTATGTTATAGCCGTCAATTATGAGAAATTTCCTATCCATGCGCGGTCTTCAGATTTGCGTATTCAGATCGTTGAGGAAGTCGTAGGCTTTTTTCTTCGCTTCCTCGCTCACCGTCAGCTCGTTGATTCGGTTGCCGATTTGGCTTGCTGCTTTTCCGACTTTTTCGTTGGGATCGGAGAGCGAAAACGATTTGCTTTCCGTTTTGCCTTCCGCACTTGCGGATGTTCGTTCGCTCGATGTATCTTTTGCGTTTTTCGCATTGATGTTCGGCTCTGATTCTGTTGCCTTCAGTGTGTCTTCGTCCGTTCCGACATCAGATTTCCTCATGCTTTCAAGCGAGTTTTCCGCATTCGCGTTCCGAACGCCTTCTTCGTAAGCGGTTTTCCTTATGCTTATTCCGAACAAATCTTCCGAAACGGATGGAACTGCGAAGAAAATCGCGAAGAATATCAGGATGGGGATTGCGGCTATTGTGACGGAAGCCGGTATCTTTTTCTTTTCATCAGCCATGCTTACAACAGATTCCTATTGCGTTCTCAAGTCGGAAGAACGTTTTTTGCAAAAATAACGTTTATCTCTATCATTATAGGAAAACGCAGATTATTTTCAAAGTGGAAGAGAAAAGAAGATACATTGTTTATGCGTCGTTGTTGTCGGCGGTAGTTGTTTTCCTGACGTTTGTTTTCCTGATTAGGGCCATCAAGTCGCAATCGCAGGGCATCCAAGGCGAGATAGTCGAGGATGTGCGGATAGTTTCGAAGAGGGGCACGATATATGATAGGAAGATGAACGAATTGGCGGCTGATATGCCTATGAACAGAGTCGTAATGGACATTGCCGCTGTTCAGAAGCGCTACGAAAGCGACAAAAGCGTCTTTGACAGGATCAATTCCGTGGTATCCGAATACCGTCCTGCCAATATAACTCGTCAGAGCCTCCAAGGCAAAACAAGCGGTTATGTCGTATTGGTTGAAAATTCTGATGCTTTCGCAAAGAATTCGCTTGAAAACGCAATCAGGAGCAACTCCTTGGACGATGTGCTGCGTTTCGAGGTCGGATATGACAGGGTGTATAGAGATTCTTCGCGGAATTTCAGAAGATTCATCGGCGATATAGACCCATATGCGAGAAACGGCTTGAGCGGAATAGAAAAGGAATACGAGGAGACGCTTCATTCGGATTCCTACGGCGGCATGGAAAAAGGTTGCGGTGATGTGCAGCTGACTGTGGATTACGATATGCTCAGCAACCTGTCCAGAAGGCTTTCATCGTACGATGCCTCATTGCATGTCTCCGTGTTCGAGAAGAGCACCGGCGGTCTGATGGCTTTTTACGGCAATGCGATAGGGCAGGAAGGAGATTACGGTCTGGACCATGGCATAGGGTTTCCGAAGACGCTTCCTGCCAATATCTTCAATGCCGCGCTCATAGCGGCGATGCTTGAAACGGATCCTACGCTCATAGAGGTTTATTATTGCGATGGCGCTTCCTGCAACGGAGTCCACAAGCTCGTCAATCTCAACAATATTCTCGATTGTCCTGCAGCAGTGGCCAATCTCAGACGTAACTACAAGCAGGAGGCGATAGCGGAAAAGGCTGTGAAGTTCAATGTCTCGTCGCGCGATCTTCAGGCTCTGTATGCGCTTGGATTCCTTGCGTATTCGAACGAATTCATACCTGCCATGAACTATGTCATCAAGACGATTTCTACGGATGGCGAGGGGACGTATGTGAAAAAACCGGACAGCTATATGGTCAGGCTCTCGGACGCCTCGCTCGCATTCCTCAAAGGTGCGCTTTCCCGACAGTCCAAAGAGATAAGGATATTGCCTGTCAATGATTTTCTCGTGATCATCTATGAGAAAAACGGCGTGGAAGACGCGCTTATCCGGGAAGTTTCGGAAGTTTTGAGCATGTATTGAAGGGCGCTTCTAAAAACCTCAGAATCCGAACCTGTCAGACGCATTCGTGGCAGGCTTCAGCGTATCAGCAATCCGTCTTTTTTGAATTTGTCCGATAGCTCGCTTGATTTTATTGCGCCTTCCCTCAGAATCCTGAACGGATATGTGGTGACATCGACGATTGTGCTTGGAGCGTCCGTCATATCGCTTTTCGAATATCCGATAGCATCCACTACAGACGAGAAACGTGTTTTTATCTCTTCGATGTCGGTTAGAGACGGTTCTCCGGATATGTTGACCGATGTCGAGAATATCGGGCCTGCCTCATCGATGACCTTGCTGATTATCGGACTTTTCGGAACCCTGATGCAGATCGGATTGTCGTTCTTGTCGTTTGCGACAACGCTTAGCGGCGCCGGCCATATATCGTAGATGGTCTTGGGGCAACGGTCGCCCAACAGCTCGATCGCCGTTTTCTTATCGCAAAGCGTGATTAGCTTCTTGCTTTGATCTCTGCTTTTGATTTCGAATATTCTGCTTTTGCTGTTCTCGTTCGCCATTGCGCATATTCCGTAAATGGTGTCGCACGGCATTATGACGATTCCGCCGTTTCTGACGATATCCGCAAGCTTGCCGAGCTCCCTTTTGCTATTCGCATCATAAAGAGGGCATTTCGCATCTTTCCGCTTCCCGTTCGCATCATTTGGCATGTCATCGCATGTAGCTTCATCGTTTGCGCAGTCGTTTTCCGAAGGCTGTTTCCTTATGAGCAGGAATATTGCGAAAACGATTGCAGCGGCGCCTATAGCTATCGCAATCCTTACGATGATGGGCTTTCCGCGCATTATCTCCAGCGGTTTGCCTTGTCTCGCGAGCTTGTCCGCTTCGTCGGCATATTGCGGTTCGTCCAGCGATATGGCGAGTTCATCAGCCGATTCCCCGTATTTTTCCCTGATCGATTTCTCTGTCTTTTCGATTCTTTCGCTTCTTTTTTTATTTTGGAGGAATCCGGAGGGTCCGAATATTCCAAGAACTATGAAAATGATGCCGAAGCCAAAAAGAATCGCGAATCGTTTAGTCGTTTTCATAACCTATATGATACAACTATATTGCAAAAAGGCAAAGAAAACGGTAGAATAAGAACAATTCAAAGCAAACTCGTGGTTTTATGCTATTTGCTTTTTGAACCGGTTTATCACGCAAGTCGGAAGGGGAGTTTGTCGTGGCGGAAAAAACGAATGTTTTCAAGACTGTATTCAAGACGATTTTATTCACGCTGCTGTTAGTGGTCGTGATAGCTTCGGCTGTGCTTTTCTGGGCGCTTCCGAATGGATATGTCTCAAGTGCTGAGGTCAGGCAGTTTTTGGACAGGAGCATTCCTGTTCTGGCAACGGCCGTGGTTTTGTACGGGATAGCCATATTCATAAAGAAGAAGTGGAACTATAGGGATGATGATGTCGATGACGAGATCGAAGCAAATGCCTATACGGAGAGCCTTGTCAGCGACGACGACATAGACGAAGACGATTCGCTTGCTTATATTGACAATGACGAGTGGGATTACATAGAGGAGATCGAGCCGAACAAGAGGCTTGCGAGGATTTACGCTGAAAGCGCGGAAGCCCAAGAAGACAAATTCGAGCCTGAGGAAATCTTCGCAGATGGAATCATCGAGTATGATAGACAGGATGAAGCGCAGGACGACGGTCAGGACAGCGTAGCGGATGAGGCGCCGTTCGAGCATCCGATGCCGGCATACGACAGGCCGGATTGGCTTGACAACCTTGACCTTCTCGATCCGGAGGAAGCGTTTGAAGAGCATAAGGTGTATAACGACGGATTCGATTTTCTAGATGCCGGTCATTACGATTTGACGGATCCGGATGAATATTTGCCTTGCGTTCTTCCGGAAACGGATTCCGCACCTGTCCATGGCGAGAAATGGTGGGAGGATTTCGTGTATCCGGGCTCCGAGGGCATGAGTGCTCAGGAAGTGGAAGCTCCCGAAGAGAATCAGCTTACCGAGCCGAGCCTGGAATTGCTCGAAGCCATTCAACGCGATTATGTCGATAGGAAGCCTGCGTATGAGAGGCCGTTTGAAACGGAAGATCCGGTTTTGCTTGCTTTGCAGAAGCATATCCCATTCAAATATTATGATGGCGTAGCCGATCCCGCTCGCGAGGCGATCGACAGAGTTGATGCCGAGCCTTCGTTCATTCCGCCTTTCGAATACATAGGCGTTCCTGCCGATTATGATATTGCACAACCGTCTTTGATGATGAAGACGCCTGAAAGCGATTACGTCGTTTTCCTTGAGAAAAGCGATGATGACAGGTTTGGTTTCATCAACAATGTAATGGATGTATTCCTTAATCCTGAAAACGTCCTTCCGCCCGATTCGATAGCGGAAGGTGTTGATGCGGCGGAAGAGCCTGAAGTCGTTGAACACGATTTCCCGCAGGAAAAGTGGTGGGATGATTTCGATTATGCTCCTTCCGATGCGGACAATGCGGATGAGCCTTATGATGCGGAGCTTGATGAGAATCCGGTCGTATCATCCGACGAGGCGGATTCCGCTCTTCGTTTCGGTTTGCCTGCTAATGATGCTCAGAATATCGCAAGAACCGAATCCGTTTCGAAAGCGCCCGACAATGAAGCGCAAGATGCTTATGGTTCTGGTTCTGCTCCGAACGGCTTGGTCGACGAAACAGCATCCGAGGCGGAGCCGGAATTTGTGTTCAGCATGCCCATAGAGGCACAAGAAGGGTATGTCGGATTTGTTCCGGTCAAAGACAGATGGGTGGAGCCTTTTCCCGAGGACATGGAAGATCAAAGCGCCATGCCGGATGTGCGGAATGCTTTTCCTCCATATAAGTCGCCGGAATTGCTGACCGTTTCCGAGGATGCGTTGAAGAGCGCGGAAGAGATTCCCAAGAGCGCATTGTCTGATAATGTCATATATGTCGGACCGAACGGTGCCAAGGTCATATATCTCGGTCCGAAGGATGACGACGATATAAAGGACAGTTTGAATTCGGCGCTATTGAGTTTCAAGCCATCTGATGAAAGCTTGCCGGAATCAGCAAATGATAACCCTCCGGATTATGCTCATGCCGATGAGGACGCTCTCGATGATCTTGCGCGAGTTCTTGAAGAATCGGACGATTGGAGCAAAAAGGAATCGTCATCGGCTCCGGAACGCGAGCTCGGTTTCATACCGATGAAGGATAGGTATGTGGATCAATTCCCCGAATTCGGAGAAGTCGATGAAGATGATTCCGATTTCGTGCCTCTTGATAACGATATTTTCGACAGGGAGGCGGAAAGATGGCACAACCTTGAACCCGAATCAGAGATTCCATCGGCATTCGAGATGCCGTATGCGTATCATGATGAGTATGACGATGAGCCTGTTTACGCGGACGATACGCTTGTTTCCGGAGATGAGCCTTGCGAGGGTAGCTCGGATGGTTCCGATTCATTCGGAATTGTTCCTTCAGATTTGAATACGGTTGATTTGGATTCTTTTGATTGGTCGAAGCCGTATGATATCAATGACTACTATACAACGCCCAATTTCAAGGACTCGAATCGTCTGGTTGTTCCGCAGGAATGCGAGGGCCAGCAAGCTGTAGCTTCGGAGAATGCCATATCATCCGCACTTCCCAGAAGAAAGTGGTGGGAGGATTTTTGTCCGGAGGATGCTTCGGCAGCTGATAATTACGGTCTTCCTGACTTTGTGGATATGGATAATGTGGATGTTCATCCGGAAGAGCCGGCAGAAGCCTTTGAAGACTCTGAAACTCCGATCGATATCGCAAATGAGGGGATTCCGGAGAAATGGTATGATGATTTCGAGTATCCATTAGGCTCCGCCATGTCCGAGCCGGCCGGCGATGCGGCGTACGTCCCGTTCGAGGTGATGTCGGACGGCTTCGGCGGCGCCGAGCCGGAGGCAGCCGGCGATGACGGGCGCGATGCGGCGGAGGGCGTCGTCCCGCCCGAGCTCTACGAGGCGCTCAGCGACGGATGGTGCGGCGGATGTGGCGGAGAGGGGGAGGGCCTGGCCTTCGCCCCGATGCGCGACAGGTTCGCCGAGGACTTCCCCGAGCTCGAGGGCGGCGACGCCGACGACGGGTATGACCCGCTCGAGTACGCAGGCGACGCAGAGCAGGCGCTGGCGTCCGGCTCCGACTGGCTGGTCGGGTTCGACGCGATGGACGACTACTGGGACGACGAGGGCGAGGAGCCCGGCGCCGACGGCGGCTACGTTCCGTTCGAGCCCGCCTCCGGCGGCTTCGGCTCGTCCGACGGCGCAGGGCCGTACGCCTCCGGGCTGCCCGACGGCGGCTACGAGTACGCGAGGCTGGATTCGGCCATGCCCGAGGAGGCCGGCGCGGTTGAAGATGCCATCGAGCGATTTGGCGCTATCGACAATGCGGCCGATAACGAGGTGTTCCCCAACGATGCGTTTGCGGAGGCATGGGAGGTTGAGCAACCTAAAAAACTCGAAGGGTTCGGTACTGGTGCAGTTGATTCCGATGAGGTTGGCAATGCCGATAAGTGCGTTTGGCTGACATTGATGGACGATGTGTGGAACGAGCTGGATGGAAACGGTTCCGATTTGCCGTACGATTATTTCAAGCCCATCGAGGATATTTACGTTCCATTCGAATTTGTCGATAATAGCAATAAGATCGAACATGACGTTTCGGATGATAGGACGCCATCGGCCCATTTGAAGAATTGGTGGGATGACTTCACTGAAATTTCCAAGACGCTGTCTGCTCCCGATTACGGTAGGGAAAGCATCTCCAGAAAATTGCCTGAGTTCAGGAATATAGACGATTTGACCGCGTTCTTCGGAAACGATGATTCTGACGAAGTCTCCATAGTCGAGCATATTTCCAGCATGTTGAATATGGATGACTCTGAACTACAATGGTGGGAGGATTTCGAATATAATCCGTATTTCAACAGTCATCTCAGGAAGAGTCCGACGGAGATACCGTTCATCTATCTCAGGGATTTGATCGATTCAGGGTATGTCGTCAACGATAGGTCGTATGTCGAACCCGATGCCGCAGTTGATTTCGTTTTGCTTGGCGACGATGAATATCTGAGCAATAGGAATGCTGAACAGGAAGAAGCGATTTCCGATGATGCGAATGAGAAATATCAACAGCAAATATCCGGTGAAACTACGGAAGATCGTTCTGAAATGCAAAATGCATCTGAAGGCGTTGTACTCGATCAGGAACATGGTCAAAAAGATGCCGCCGAACCCGCGGCCCGCAGGAGCTACTACGAGTTCCGCGACCAGTCCGAGGGCCCGGACGACGACTACCGCATACCGCTGCCGCTGACGGCGCCGGACTTCAGGCCCATCTCGAGGGTGGTCGTCCCTGACGACGGCGAGGACGGCGGCGAGGCCGTCCTGCCGGACGAGGCCGGGGCGCCCGCCGAGAAGTGGTGGGACGACTTCGAGTACGAGCCTTATGTTCGTCTCGATGTTGATAGGTTGATACCATTCATATTCTTTGAAGACAGCGAAGAGTCGGAAAAAGAGGGTGCTTTCAGGGATGAAAATGCTGATATAAGCGGTTTCGTTCCATTCGTTTTCTTGGAGAATCTCCGAAAGGAAGGCATACCGGCTAACATTGTGGATAATTATGCGCTTCCTCACTCTGATGCGAATAATGCAACTATCGATTCATCGGATGAAGAGGACGATATTGAACAGGGCGATGAGGCCATGACGGAAGATGCCGCTTCTACTGGCTTTGTTTTCGACGATGTTGACGAGGTGATTCCTGCTGATGACTATTTCGAATCGTATGCTGACGAAAGCGAACAGATCAAGGATGAATGGCTGAGCAATGAGCCTTATGAGCTTTCAAACCCGAATTCCGCTTATTATGGGCTGATGTCTGACTTCGACGATGCGTCTGAATTGGCCGAAAAGCTTGCAGGATTCGATGCGGGTGAAGTTGATGAACAGGATGACAGCTCTGTCGGTGATGATGAGAAATTCAAATGGTGGGACGACTTCGAGTACGAGCCAGGAGCCGCATCGGAATCCGTTTCGAATTCGAGTGAGCAGCCGGAAGCTTCGGAAGCTGATGCGATTCAGGATGAAAAGAACAATGAGGATGAAGCCATAGTCGTTAATACCATCTATTATGTCAAGCCGTTGGACAAGGATGTTGAGAAATGGTGGAAAGGGGTTGCACAAAGCTTGAAACGTGAGGAAGGCCTCAATCTTTCCGCCATCAATATGGATGTCGAACCCAAGGAAGCCGTGTATTATGACAATACGCTTGAGGAGATATTGCAGCAGGATATCGACTTCGCCGTTTCGACCGGAAGCGAACTGACAATAGCCAGAATCAAGTCCTCCAAGATGGATGCTTTGATGGAGACCAGATTCATCGATGCATTGACTTATTCGATGGGTGATGATGTCAAATGCTTCATATTCAATGGCGTGAACAAGAAGGAAGCCCAAAATGCTTTGAAATTGATGAAGGCCGTTGACCCTGAAATGGAGTATAAGGTGTCTTCGTTGTCCAAGAGGGTGAATTTGAAGAGCAAATCATTCTTGAAAGAGATAATGTAGATCGGAGGGAAAGATGAGTGTTTATGAGGATTTGAGAAAGGATGGAGTGTCCGTTGCCGACATATTGCTTCCGAAAAAAAACGTGGATATGAACAAATGGGCGGTGATAGCTTGCGATCAGTTTTCAAGTGAAAGGGATTATTGGCAAAGAGTCGGAGATTATGTCGGCTCGCAGCCTTCTGCGCTTAATATCATTTTTCCGGAGTGCTATCTGGAGGATGGCGATAAGGATGATAGGATACGGAAAATAAATGCGAAGATGCATGAGTACCTTCAGGACGAGATTTTCGATACCTATAAGGATTGCTTCGTGCTTGTGGAAAGGAAAAGCGCTGACGGAAAGAAGCGGCTTGGCTTGATGGTTTGTCTTGATCTCGAAAACTATTCCTATGAATCCGGATCCAAGACACTCATACGCGCAACTGAGGGAACGATTGTAGATAGGATTCCTCCTCGCAAAGCAATCAGGAAGGATGCCCCTATGGAACTTCCGCACATAATGGTTCTGATCAATGATAAAAAAAGGAGCATAATAGAAGCCCTATACGGCAGGAAAGACAAGCTTGAGAAGCTTTATGATTTCGATTTGATGATGAATTCCGGCTCTGTCAAGGCATGGCTTGTGAACAAGCGCGAGGATTTGGAAATAGTGCGCGACGGGTTGGATGACATGCTGAAAGGGATCGATGGCAATAATCGACTTCTTTTCGCGATGGGCGATGGAAACCATAGCTTTGCAACGGCAAAGAGCACATGGGAAGATATCAAGGCATCGTTGCCGGAAGTGGAGCGTGCGAATCATCCTGCTAGATATTGCCTTGTGGAGCTTGAGAATATTTTCGATGAGGGATTGCTTTTCGAGCCTATTCATCGGGTGTTTTTCGATGTGGATGTCGAAGTTTTCGATGATGCGCTCAAATCAGTGGATTCGGGATATGCCAAAGCAAGCGCGGCAGATGTCGATTCGGCGTTGAAGTCGGTCAATCGGGAAGACGGTAAGGTTCATTTCGCCATTGGAAAAAACGGAAAATTCTTCGTTTACTCGCTTGACAAGGCAAAGGCGGTATCGGCTCCGAAAGCAATACAGGTTCTTATAGACGAGATCGTTGGGAAGAGGAAGATCGGCAGAATAGATTATACGCACGGAGTGGAAAGCACCATTTCAGTGGCATCGAAGGGAAACAATTTCGCCGTTCTCATGCCGAACATATTCAAGGACGATTTCTTTGATGCGATTTTGAGGGGAGGGGTTTTCCCTAGAAAGACTTTTTCCATCGGAGAGGCTTCTGAGAAAAGGTTTTATATCGAGGCGAGGCTGATCAGGCGATGAGGCCGCGTTCGATCGGCAGATGTCTGACTTATCTAATGATTTGGAAATGCTATGTTGGAATTGAGTAGAAGAAATAATAAGAAGCATTTGGTGACTTCCGCATTGCCTTATGTTAACAACGAACCGCATTTGGGAAACCTTCTGCAAGTCTTGTCTGCGGATGTGTTCGCCAGATTCTCCAGGCTTAAAGGTTACGAGACGCTGTACATATGCGGAACCGATGAATATGGAACCGCCTCAGAGATGAAGGCCCTTGAAGCCGGAGACAGCGAATATAGGCTTTGCAGCGAATACCATGCCTTGCACTCCAGGATATACGAGTGGTTCAATATATCGTTTGATATTTTTTCCAGAACATCGGAGGCTGTTCATACCAGCTTCACTCAAGAGATTTTCAAGAGGGCTTACAGGAACGGATATATTGTCAAAGTCACAGAAAAGCAGTTTTATTGCAAAAAGTGCAAGCAGTATATATC
>CAMOXM010000008.1:0-24078 GCA_946629155.1 uncultured Spirochaetaceae bacterium
GACAAATTCACTTCCTGCCGCTCCCTTCCTCTTCCCATGTTATCTTGTTCAGCGCCATGATATACGCTCTTATGGACGAAGCGACTATATCAGCGGAAATTCCGCAGCCCGAATACAATTTGCCGTTGTATCTGAGCTTCACGAGCGTCTCGCCCAGCGCCTCCTGACCTTCGGTTATGCTGCGTATCATGAAATCATCGAGCTCGCAGTGCTGCCCCGCTATCTTGCCGATAGCCATGAACGAAGCGTCAATCGGTCCGTCTCCGACCGCAATCCCCTCGAAAATCCTTCCGGACTTCTCCAAAGTGATATGCGACATCGATCTCGAAGATGCTCCCGAAGTATATACGTAGTCTCTGAGAACATAAGTCGCCGGAACCTGCATGGATTCATTGGCCAGAATCGACTCGAACTCTTTGGCTCCGAGTTTCCTTCTGCTCCTCACATTCCTCCTGACCGCCTCATAGACCCTCGCGAGATCATCGCTCGACAGATCATAGCCTAACTTGCGAGCCAAATCTCCGACAACCTGCATATTGTCATTGACGGTGAGGAAAAGCGAATCATCCTCATCGCCATTCGAACCGTATCTGATGGAACTGCGTCCTTCATCCGAATCGGAGCATATCCTGCCTATTTTCGAACTTATGCTGAGCATATTGCTCGCATCCAATCCGAATGACCTTGCAAGCTCGGTCTCGTGCGCGACAAGCAATCCGACCACGCCGGGAAGAAAAGGAACATCGCCCCGAACGGACGACACCACAATCTCATCGAAACCGCTTTTCGCCGCATAATACGAAAGCGCGGAGCCCATATCAGACGCATCCGAAAAAGCGATGCCGAGATCGACTTTTCCGCTGCCGAGCGCGCTAAGCCTGGAAAGGAACGATTGCTTGCGCGGATCGACTTCGTGAGGAAGCATGAGCCCCGCCGTATCGCACAACGTTACCGTGCTCGCTCCGCTGCGAATCGCCTCATCCGCTATCCTGGCGAGAAAATCCTCATCAGCCCTGCTCGCATCCAAAACCACGAACTCCACATCCTTCGTCAGCTTCGCGCATTCGCCGACCGCATGCGAAACGGATTGAGCCATCTGAGCCTCTTTCTTCCCCTGGATATATTCCATTCCGACGCTTGATGACATGCATTGAACGGCTATGCGAGGCTTGGCTGCCGTTTTGAGGGCATCCCATAGTCCGTCAAGATTGGAAACATCCAATGATACGGGAACCGAGAGCACGGACTTTTTCACATCCATCGCCACCGCCTTGACGAGAAGCGAATCCGCATGGGAAGCCGTCCATAACGGCAGTGTAATGACATCCGTCCCTATCTTGTCGAGAAGCTTCGCTATCTCGATCTTCTCCTTGAAAAGAACAGCGGAATCGCATGAAGACGACAAATTGCGTATGGTGATGTCCTGTATTCTAATTCGTTCCATAAGCTCTAAACATTTTTCGGAAGAGGCCTGAAGGCGCTTCTAAAACCTCAAAGCGCTCTTTAAAGCGCTTCTAAAAGCCTCAAGAAAAAAATTGCATACATTTATAGCACTTCTTATTTAATATGTCAAAGCAAAGCGCCGTATCTGTCGTCGCATCAAAACGTCTACCAGCCCTACGGGGCAATACCAAGCATCCCTGCTTATAGGGAACAACTCGTCCGCCATGCAGATCATAAGCGTTTCAGCGCTTGGCCATGATGTCAGATAGGAGGCCAAGCCGGTGTCCAGAAAATAGCATTTCGGGGTCATTCTTCGCCAAATCCCTCGCTCTTGCATCATCCAAAGTAACATAGCGCCTGTCATCTTCCGAGAGACGCTTCATCTTAAACGGTCAATGCTGCTTTGTCAAACGAAAAAGCGCAGGCAGGTTGAATCTCCGAGGGATTTTAGGAGCGTAGCCAATCTATTTGGATCTCTTCAGCGCCAGCTCTCCGCATGCGCCGTTCACTTCGCCGCCCTTCGAATATCTGACGGAATGCGATATGCTGCAATTATCAAGGAATCTCTCGAATCTTTTTATTTCGGCATCGGAAGGCCTTTTGTATTTTCCTCGGCCGCCCTCGTTGAACGGAATCAAGTTGACATGGCATATCAGACCAGCTGCGAAGGCCTTGAGCGCAACCGCATCGGATTTGAAGTCGTTCACGCCGGCGAACAGCGGATACGCCAGCGTAATCCTCCTCCTGTTCTTGCTTTGATATTTCAAAAGCGCCTTCTTCACTTCGGTCAATGGGTTCGCCTTCGACACGGGAACCAATTCGCGCCTCTTGGATTCATCGGCGCACACGATCGAAAAGGCAAGCTTCACTTCCGGAAACTTGTTTGCAATATCATATATTCCGCTCGTTATGCCGGATGTGCTCACAGTTATGTTGCGCGCCGACAAGCCCTCTTCCGTCAAAAAGAATTTCGCTGCGCTGATTACGGCATTCAAATTCAGAAGCGGCTCGCCCATTCCCATGAAAACAATGTTGCGAATTTGGCCGCAAATCCTCTTCAAATGATAGAATTGCTCTACTATCTCGTAATCTTCAAGGTTTCTGACAAACGGTATTGAAGCCGTACTGCAAAATGAGCATTTGCAATTGCATCCCACCTGAGACGACAAGCATGCTGTGGCATCCTTGCCCCCTGCGGGGCTTATGAAAACCGATTCCACTTCCGAGCCGTCGCGCAATCTGACTATGATTTTGGTCGCCTCTCTGCTATCGGCGACATCCGTCGCTTGAGACGAGAAAAGCCCGTTCGGAAACGCCTTCTCCAAAAACGAGACCGTATATTTGCCCAATGTCTTGTAAAGCGCGATATCATCATAGCCTTTCATCCGAAGAGTGCGCAATTGCGAAAACCTGTATGCCGGCGCAAACGGGAATGCGGCATCGAATCCCTCCTTTACAACGGAAAAAATCGATGGAAAACGAACTTCATGCGAAACATCAGCCATTGTTTTGAACTTCCTCTCTTATAGCCTCTTCCATGCTCTTCGCAGCCGCTTCGATAGATTCCTTATCCAAAGCCGAGAAATCAACTTCCTTCAGAACCGCCGCCCTGCCCCTTTTGCCGACGAACATGCGCTTTCGACCCTCGAAGCGCTCCCTGAGCCCTGACAACGCAATCGGAACGGCAAGCGCTCCGGCTCTCTCCGCCATCTTGAACGAACCGCGCTTGAAAGCCTCCACTTTTCCGGTCTTGCTTCTAGAGCCTTCAGGGAAAATGAGCATCGGCATGCCGCCGTTGATGCTGTCAACCCCTTTCCTTATCGCCTCGATGTTGGATCTGACGCTCGTTGTATCTATCGGTATGCTATGCGAAACCTTGAGGTAAAGCCTGAACAGCGGAATTCTGAAAAGGCTTTTCTTCGCTATGAAGCCAAGTCTCATCGGATAAAGGCCGATAAAAATCACGGGTATGTCCAGAACAGATGTATGGTTGGCGATGAAGCAAATCCGGGAAGCCGAACCCGCCATGCGCCTTTTGAACTCATCGAAGCCCTTCAAGTCGATTCGAACTCCGAGAAGGAGACATATAAGCCTGGCATTCAGAATCATGCAGGCGTACATTATGCCCTCGCGCCTTTTCCGACCAATCGGAATGACATGCGAAATCACATAGACAAGCCCGAAAACGACAGTAGTGACCGCAAGGAAAAGACCGAATGCTATAAAACCGAATGTGAAATAAACAAAAACAGGCAACGAGCGCTTCATGGGAACAAGAAAGGCCCCGAGGCGCTTGCCGAAGAGCCACGCATCAGCGTATGGAGAGAGAAGGATTCGGACCTTCGAAGGCTGAGCCAACAGATTTACAGTCTGCCCCCTTTGACCGCTCGGGAATCTCTCCGAAACAAATTAATTAACTATTCGCAAGATTATACACTTATGCGATAAAAATGCAAGCGATGAAATTTCCAATCCGAAATATCCAGTTCCTCAAACGCTCTTGCGACCGACTTCTTCATCAATTGCCTATTGCAGCAGCCATTTCATGACATTCACAACTTTCATGCCGTCTATGACATCTTCGGTTTCATCAAGCGACAGGACTATTTTCTCATAATTGTCCCTTATATCGTAAAACGGCGCAAGCTCCCTTTCCCTGGTCGCGCTGTCTTTCATGGATTCGGTTACCTGAACATACGCTTTCTCATTGGGCTTGTTGGCAATGAAATCTATTTCCTTATTGCTGATTTTCCCTATCGCGACATCATAGCCGCGCCTTAGCAGCTCAAAATAAACGACATTCTCCAAGACATGACCTCTATCTCTGTCTCTCAATCCTAACAGGCAATTCCTGATGCCTATGTCGGAAATGTAATATTTGCCGAGTGTCTTCAAATATTCCTTGCCTTTTATGTCGAACCTCTTTATTTCATAGAACATGAACGTTTCCGTGATAGCGCTTATATATCCAGCAATCGTATGAAGGCTGCAACTCCTTTTTTGCTCCTGTCTTCGAGAATGCCCGAATTCGTCAATGCCCCGCCTATCGAAAAGCAGGAAACGATAGAGCCTATGTTGTCGGATAAGAACATGATTATCTTTTTCAGCAACAAGGCATCGGTTACCGCTTTAAGACCTCTTCTCCTCTCTCTTTCCAATATGTCCCGATTTATCACCGTGTTGCATATCCCGTCCAAAATCATGAATGCTTTTTCCTGATCCAAACCGGCATCCCTTATCCCTGGCATCCCCCAAAAACACAAATAGGCGTTAAATGCCTCTTCCAAAGAATAATGCACATCGTTCGCATCAATTATCTCAAACTTCCTCGCACCGAATGAACCATCGATTTCCTTCAATTCGAAATCGTGGAAATACAGGAACTCCTTGAAGGAAATAGGCAGCATGTTTATCTCTATGCATCTTCCCGCCAAATATGTCGAATATTCGCTGGAAAGCAAATAGGCATTGGATCCAGTTACATATATGTCGGTATCGAATTCGACCCTCAACGCATTAATCGCATTCTCCCAGCCTTCGATCCTTTGTATCTCATCGAAGAACAAATACGCTCTTTTCCCTTCTATTATCCTTCTTTTGACACAATCATAGACGTCTTTGCTGCTCATCAGGGAAAATCCCATGAATTCGAAGTTCATTTCGATTATCTGGTCTTTCTCCTTGCCCTCCTCGAGCAAGTGCTTGATCATCAATTTCAACAATTTCGACTTGCCGCATCTTCTTATGCCCGTTATGACTTTAATCGGCTCCTTATCTTGAAAAGCGATCAGCCGCGATCAGCCGATTCAGATAAATATCTCTTTTCTTCAGATTATCGACGCCTACCAGCACAACTAAACCCTCGCAAGAGAAAATAGCAAAAAAAATAAAATTTTACAAATTATTGCATTTGAGTGCAAAAACTTCTTGAAAACTTACTCGATGCCACATCTTGCATTTGATTCTGAACTAAAAATGTCACCTCATTGTCACAAATGTCACTTCCTACCACCACCATGTCACTTCGATATGACAGATAACTACTGCCGATATTTCAGCAGTAGGCGCCCGCGCCTGCCTATAAGGGCTGCACCCGTACAGCCCTTGCCTGATCCCTACCTGCTCTGACCTGCTAATCCTGGGCGGAGCGGGCGAGCCGGAAGCCGAGGTAGTCGTACGTGTGCGACGGGCCGTGGTAGTCCCTAAAGGACACGGAGCAGCACCCGACGACGTCGGACCAGCAGCCGCCGCCGCGAACGACGCGGTCCGAACCGGAGGAATCATACCGATTCCAGCATCATTCCCAAACGTTTCCCGACATATCGTAAATGCCAAGCTCGTTCGGTTTCTTCATGCATACGGGATGAGTCCGGCTGTTGGAATTGCCATCGTACCATGCAACCGCATTTATATTGTTGCTCCCCGAATACTCATATCCATGACTCCTGTTTTCGCCTCTTGCAGCATATTCCCACTCGGCTTCTGTCGGAAGGCGGTAGCCGTCGGCATCCTCGTTGCAGGTGGGTGTCATCACCGGATATGTTGTAATACGGCCTCAAACCTTCCACCTGTGACCTTATGTTGCAATATACCAAGCGGTCGTACCAGCTGACATTCTCCACCGGATTCTTTCCACCAGAATAATTCGACGGATTCCTGCCCATGATTTCCTGATATTCCTCCTGCGTCACCTGATGCGTGCATATAAAGAAGCCCTTGAGAGCGGTTCCCGTCGCATCGACATACACGAAATCATCCGCAGGAGGTTTCGGTGCGGATATTAATTCCTTGCCGCAATAGTTGCAGAATTTGCTATCGCCCGCAATCCACTTGCCGCATATTATCGTGAAATATTTCCGTAATTTCAATAGCAACCCATCGGTAATGCTTTGTGTATTTCCGATTTCTGAAATGGGTATAGGGCACTTCTAAAAAACCTGCTGTTCGAAGATGCTTGTGGATTTTCGAGATGAAAAGCCGGCGGAAAACACAGAAATACTGTCGTATTTCGAGGCTTTCCGCCGGCTTTTCAGTCGGAAGGACATCTGGCAGGTTTGGACTCTGGGGTTTTTAGAAGCGCCCTATAATGGTTCGGAAGGGCAAGCAGCATGAAGAAAAGAGTTTTGAAGCGACCTCAACAAGAAAACAGGGGTAACAGGAATCGAACCTGTAATCCCGGAGCCAAAACCCGGTGCCTTAACCATTGGGCGATACCCCTATTCGTGATTCTTAAGAAATTGATAGACGGTTTTTGATTTTAAATAAAGAAATGAATATAGTCAAGCATTCGCAAATTGCTCACAGGTTGTAAATCGGCAAAGTGAAAATACCTTTGTCTATATGAGCGACTTGCTTTTTCAGGGACAGCACGATTCCATTGCCGACTTGCCTTGCGCCTGTCGGCAATACAGCAGGAAATGCATGAATTATAGCCTCGAACTTTTTATCAAGCGTTCTGTCAACCATAGCTTAATTTTAGGGCACTTCTAAAAACCTGCTGTTCGAAGATGCTTGTGGATTTTTGATATGAAAAGCCGGCGGAAAACACAGAAATACTGTCGTATTTCGAGGCTTTCCGCCGGCTTTTCAGTCGGAAGGACATCTGGCAGGTTTGGACTCTGGGGTTTTTAGAAGCGCCCTTCAGTCGTCTGCGCTTTTGTTATTATCAGACGATTCGCCTTTATTATCGTCCGTTTCATCGTCCGCATCGTCGTCATTTGCCGACTCGATTTCCGCCCTTATTGCTTTTTCGACATGAGATACGAGCCTGCGTCCTGTGCTGCCGGGAAGAAGCTCCCCTGCGGAATCCGAATGCCAATCGATTTCGGGAAAAGTCTTTTCAAGGGATTCGGCCGAAAGCACCTCGTTATCCTTAAACATGCCCTTGATCAGAAGACGCGCGCTATGGGTCTTGTTATGCTTATCGAGTTTTTTCTCGGTTCCGTCCGGATTGTTCTTGTCGAGCTGACATTCACCGGCGAAAAGCCCGTGCATGAGGATGCCATCCCTATCAGTCCCCACCCTTGCAAAAAAGAAAACATCGTTTTTAGCGACTTTTTTCCAATCATGGACTTCCCACCAGAATTCCTGAATCGTTCCGCCAGTTGTCGCCAGCTTGAAAAAAACCTCGTAGTCGCCCGCTTTGAAAACGGATTTCCTCGGATTCCATCTCAAAATGAAAATATGCGTTCCTCTTTTGTTCATAGCCTTCCTTCCTCGACCTTTTCGAACGAGAACTCTCCCGTGTTCAAATTACCTTTGAATCCGAAGCCGCGAATCAGCGTTCCTTCCCATTCAAGCAGAACGTTTTGAGGGCTTTCAAGCATTTTGGAATATTTCCCCCAAACGATTTCATCCGCCAATATCCTGTTGGCTTCAGGCTCCGTTTCTTCGTCATCCGATGAACCTTCATCAACCGGCGCATCCTTGTCAGGATAAATGAAAAGCTCCACCTTGTCGGTCAGATAGACGTCCTGATTCCTCGAATTCAATTTCAGATATCCCGCTTTGCCTGAGATGTTCTTGTCGCTGCTGCCTTTCTTGTTTTGAAAAAAACGGGCGTTTCTCATAACCACGGTATCATCATCGGTGAAAAGCTCCAGACTGTCGGCATCTATCACTATCGGCTCCTGATCGGATTCGGAAATGATGCAATGCGTGCCGTTAAGCCTTATGTCAGGTTCTTTTTCCGAAGTCGATGCGACTTCGCCCCTGCACGAAACGACAAGCATCAGAAACGCAATCAAGACAAAAGCGTTGAAAGAAAGGCAGGCGGTTTTGGTCATAGCCTTATTATCCTCGTCAAGTCCTTTGCGAACCTTATCATTTGCGTTTCAAAATCCATCCCGCTTCTGGTCGCACGCTCGAGATCGAGCAATACGTATTGCATGCATAAGGAAGCTTCCATGCTGTAATTGGAGGCAAACGCTTGCAGAAAATCCTTTTCCGCAGGATATTTCACGACAACTTCCCCCGCTATCGTGGAGATTTTCCACGGATTTGCGATTCCATCCCTCAGGTTCTGTTTGAACGACAAGGCCCTGCGGACATATCCTAACAGGGATAATACGACGGGCGATATGCTTTTGCTGGACCTGGCGGCTTTCTCGGCCGAAGCGATGGACGGTTTGAGACGCCTGCCTGCGATATGCGAAAACAACTCGATGGAATCCTCATCCCTATCGAAATCCAGACAATCGAGAACATCGGATTGGGAAATATTCTTCCTGTCGGCAGAAAGAAGCGAAACGGAATCCGCTACCCGCTTGCACGAACGCTCAATCGAACCCTTATCGTTATCCACAAGTTCAAGGAGCGCGCTAATCGCATCCGCATCCGCAGAATAGCCGAGATACCTGAAAACCGAACGGACATATTGCGGCTTGCGATTTTCGAACATGAGATAAAAAACAAATCTGTTATCCTTAGGAACGATATTCTCCAAATGCGACGAAAGCTTGTTCTTATCGCTCCTGAACACAATGACGCCATCGAATCTATTGGCTTTAAGGCTCTTGGCGATCAATGCGCTGCTCTTCTCTGTCAGCTGCTCGGCGTTCTCCATAACCAAAAACAGCTTATCGCCGAAAATGGATGGGGTTTCTATGTCGGAAACAGTTCTCGCAACATCATCGGCATCAAATCCGAACCTGACATCGGCTTTAGGAAGCGATAGCGTTTCTTGAATCGATTTTATCTTGTCCTCGGCATCCTTGGTTTCCTCGCCCAATACGAGATAGACGCCTGAAACAAGCTTGTTTGAATCACTTGTCACGCGGATTGATTTCTCTGTTCAATATCTGGTTGTCGCCCATATTCGCCTTTATCGCGAAATCGTATTCCATCGTAGATGTCCCGAACACCACCCTGAACGTATCATCATCCTTTGTCTTAACGAACTTGCAGCTATAAGTGTATTCAGGCATGGATTCGGTGGGAGATTTTAACTTCGCATCGCCTTTTATGACTTTGTTCAATGCCCTCTCCGCATCTATTATCATATCCGTATTCTTGAGGAAATCATACCCCTTGGCGGTGACGACTTCGTCCTCAAACATCATAACCGAGCCAACGCCCGTCTCGCCATCGACATAGACCCTGGCAACCGTATCGATATCCTTGGCATACAAAACGAAGGAATAACCGGTAGTAAGCCTTTCCACGCTGACGAGAAATGGCGTGAAATTCACCAAGCCCGACTCTTCCAAAGCCGTCGTCTTGGCCTTAAGATAGCTAACTTCCGGATTATTGTATTTGGCCGGTATCTTCACGGTGAGCCATCTGCCTGAAATATAACTAGAGCATGATAAAACAGAAACGCACATGAAGCAAACCAACGCTGCGGCGCGTCCCATCAAGCCCTTGCAATTGTTCTTAGCCATACTTCCGTATTATAATCTTTTTGCAAAATAAATCAAAAAAAAGTATCATAGTAGAGTTATCATTTCGACACGGGCCCATAGTTCAGTGGTAGAACATGGCTTTCGCATAGCTAAAACGCCGGTTCGACTCCGGTTGGGTCCAGTTTTTTACAAAGGTTCCCCCAAGTTTTTTCCCTCGTGCTACTTGCCCTTTCAGCGTATAACGCAACTTTCGGAAATCGGAAATACACAAAGTATTGCCGGCTTCCTCAAGTGGTGTTCTTCGCTGAAATCGCTTCGCGTCACTTCTGGAAAATCCTGTCGATGTCGGTGCCGTTGAGTTTGCGGTAATGGCCTTCCTTGAGATCGCCGAGTTCGAGCTGGCCTATTCTGATGCGGATGAGCTTTTCTATGGTGTAATCGAAGTTTTCGAACAATTTGCGGATCTCGCGATTCTTGCCGCTTTCGAGCATTACTTCGGCGATATTATCCGAAACGAGAGAGAATGACGACAGCTTGTAGGGAAGCGGGCTATCGGGGAGCTTTATTCCATCCTTCATCTTGTAGAGGTCGGATTGCCTCAATTTCTCCTTGACCTGGACCCTGTATGTCTTGATTATCTTGCCGGACGGATGGATTATCTTGTTGGCAAGAGCGCCGTCGTCCGTGAAAAGCAAAAGCCCTTGCGAATCCTTGTCCAAGCGGCCTATGGAGAAAAGCCTTTCCGGTTCGCGCACATCGCTCAGATAATCCCGCGCATAGTTCTTCTGATGCGGGTCGGAATTCGTACATACGCAGCCCCTGGGCTTATTGAGCATATAGCAGCGGACATCGCCCGGAATGAACAGGTTCATGCCATCGAGACACACCTTGTCGCCCTTCTCGACTTTGAAACCCATTTGCGTTATGACGCTGCCATTCACCTCGACGCGGCCGGCTTCAATCGCCTCCTCGGCTTTTCTTCTGGACAACGGAGTGCTTTTCGACAAAAACACCTGAAGCCTCATCGGAAATTCGTAAATCGCCTTCATCGTTTGGCCTCCATTTGCCTTTGGGCAAGAAACATGGTGTTCTCGAGCAGCTCGCATACGGTCATAAGGCCCACGCCTCCGGGCACAGGAGTATATGATCCGGACAGGTCGCTGAAATCATCCGGATTGAAATCGCCTACGACCCTGTAGCCTTTCGGTGAACTGGCATCGGGAATCCTGTTTATGGAAACATCCACCACCATGACCCCGCTTTTCAATTTCCAACCCTTGCTTATGTATCCGCTCTTTGAAACGGCAACCACGATTATGTCCGCCGATGCAGCCAACTCCTTGATATTGGAAGTCTTAGAATGCGCTATGGTTACGGTAGCATCCACACCCTTGGAGACAAGAGCCGCAGCCAAAGGCCTTCCGACTATGTTGCTGCGATTGATTATGAGCACGTTCTTGGAAGCCAATGGGATCTTATAATATTCGAAGATCTTCATTATGCCCTTCGGGGTGCAGGCCAAAACATTCTGCCTGTCTTTGAAAAGACGCCCCATGTTGAACGAGGTCAGCGCATCCGCATCCTTCGAGGGCGATATTTCCTCTATTATGGAAAACGCATCCAGTCCGGCAGGCAAGGGCAGCTGCAAGAGTATCCCTTGAACCTTCGCATCGGCATTCAGCGATCGGATAAGCGCAACCACCTCATCCTTGGTCGCCGATGCCGGAAGATAGTGATTTCGAGTGGCGATGCCGACTTCGACTGCGAGCTTCTCCTTCGTCCTCACATACGACTGGCTTGCCTTATCATCGCCAACCAGAATGATCGCAAGGCACGGCGGGAATCCGCAAGCGGCCTCGAATGCCCCTACGCAAGCCTTCCCATCCGACAGGACTTCGTCTCGGACAGGCTTTATATCCAATTCATCCATTTGTCAATAACCTTTGCTTCTTCTGAATTCGCTCAGAACGATTCCGGCCGCTACGGAAACATTAAGCGAATCCAAATGGCCTTTCATGGGGATCGTAACCGACATATCGCAACTTTCGGCAACCAATCTTCTCAATCCTGTGCCTTCCTTGCCCATGACGATGACCGCCTTAGAATCGAAATTCGTCGAATATATGCTCTTGCCCTTGGTATCTGAGGCATAGACCCAATATCCGTCCTTCTTCAACTCCTCTATGTCGCGAACCAAATTGGTGCTTTCGGCAACCTGCACGTATTCGAGCGCCCCTTGCGAAACCGAATAGACTGCGCTGGACAATCCTGCCGCATTATTCTTCGCTATGACCAGCAGATCGACTTGAAAGCAATCAGCGGTCCTGACGATTCCGCCGAGATTTTGCGGATCCGAAATAGAATCGAGAATCAGCACGAGCCCCTTCTGCTTGTCCGTATGCAATCGCAAATAGTCCTTGACTGTGGTAGTCCTGCTTCCCAAAACCAAAGGCGAGCGGCAGACAAGAATCGCGCCCTTGTGGTTCTCGCTGAACTCGCGCAATTTCCTCGCATCCGTCTTTACGATCGCAAGGCCAGTACATCCGGCGGCCAAAGCCTCGAGCTCCCTTCCTTTTCCCTTTCCGTCCGCAAGCAGATAAAGCGTGCTTCCGCGAAGATTCCTCTTTTTCAGCACTTCCCTAATAGCGTTGGCGCCAGTAATAAAAGTCATTGTCAATAGCCATAAGACAAAAACGATCCGGAAACAATGTCGCGCACGGTTTTATAAAGAAAACCGAGGTCGCTTTCCGAAAGAGATTTCGTCCCTCCTCCCGTAAGAATCACCGCATAGCCCAAGGCAAAGCAATATGCCCTATCGAATATCTGCCTTATATCGTTCTCCTTGAGATCATACATCCTGCCCTGCGCCCCGAATATGTCATCAATCGGAAAACGAAGCTTGACTTGCTCGAACAAATCGATGTTTCCGGAATACGGCATTACGAAAACGGATCTGAAAAAGCTCGGTTTCCCAATCGCCATTTCAAGAAACGACTTGAAGAAAGAACAAAGGAAATCATCGGCATTCACTTTCTTGAAAAGAATTTCAAAGCACTTTTCAGCGGAAAGCCTGCAAACCTCCGCCTTCAAGACATCCATATTGGAAAAGCATGAATATATGGGTTGCGTGGAGCATGAAAGGCTTGCGGCAATCGAACGCACGGTAAGGGCATCATATCCGTTCTGCTCCACAAAGTCCATGGCGGCGCTTATGATCATTTCGTTTGTAATTTTAACTTTCGGAGCCATGGCGATTTTGAAAAATCCAACAAAAACAAGCCCAAGGGGAATTGAACCCCTGTTGCCAGGATGAAAACCTGAGGTCCTAACCACTAGACGATGGGCTCAGAAAAAAATGAGCTGCAGTGGATTCGAACCACTGACCCACGCCTTAAAAGGGCGTTGCTCTACCTGCTGAGCTAGCAGCCCATTTATAGGGCAGCGCTTCTAAAATCCGCGCAACGAAAAATAATATAACCATAAAAGGCTAAAAATGTCAATTGTGCTGATCTGCGTGCTGATAGCTATCTGAAATTTTCTGCGAATCAACCGCATCGCCTGCGCAGGATCGGACGCTGAAGATCCTCCTCCATGAGAAGAGAAGAAGCGCTGCCGTAAGGGTAAAACCGAGAACATCCGCAACGGGACCAGACCACAAGACGCCCAAGACTCCGATACGGGAAGTCAATATGAATGCTGCCGGTATCGCGAAGAAAACCTGTCTGGAGAGAGATGCGATTGCGGCCTGCAAAGGCCTGCCGACTGCCTGGAAGAAAATGCTCGTGGATACCTGAAAACCGAAAAACGGAATCATCATGAGGAAGATTCGAAGCGTCTTGGAAGCGAAATCGTTATACATGGCGTTTTGGTTTCCGAAAATCGATATTATCGCAAGCGGAAAGAGCTGAAATACGACAAGAGCCGCAGACATCACCGTCAAAGCGATGAAAACGACTATGGCATAGGTCTTTTTGACGCGTTCGTATTTACGCGCGCCGTAATTGTAACCCCATATCGGCTGAGCGCCGGTGGATAGGCCTATTATGATGCTTATCAATATTCCGCAAATCTTCATGGCTATGCCAAGCGCGCTAAGCGGTATGTCGGCCCCGTATTCGCTTGAAACCCCATACGAACGAAGAAGATTATGCTGCACCGCCATGACAACGACGATGACCATCTGGTTGATGAAGCTGGAAAAGCCAAGTTTGAAAACCGTCAAAAGCTCGCAAAACCCGCTGCGAAGCTCCTCCTTCCCTATTTTCACTGTTTTCATGCGAAAAGCATAACGCAGATTGATTGCAGCATTCGCGAATTGGCCGATTATGGTCGCCCAAGCGGCTCCTGCAACGCCCCATTTGAAAACGAAAATGAAAACGGGGTCCAATATCACATTCAAAGCGCAACCCGATAAAAGCCCGAACATATTGTATTTGGGAGAACCGTCGGCGCGTATGATCCCGGCATATGCCGTGCATATTGCGAAAAACGGAATGCCGAGCGAAATTATGCGACCGTATTCCAAAGCGAACGGAAGAATGCTGTCTGTCGCTCCGAACAGGCGGCACAGCGGTTCGAGGAACAGAAGATACGAAACCGAAATGATCAAGCCGGCCGCAATGCTGAATACCAGTCCGCACGCCGCACCTCTGGCAGCGGTTTCAGATTTCTTCTTTCCGAGCATCAGGCTCATGAAACTGGCCGATCCATCGCCGATCATCAGTGTGAATGCCAAAGCGAATGTCGTAAGCGGAAACACGACGTTCGTAGCGCCGTTTCCGAGATACCCTACGCCTCTGCCTATGAATATCTGGTCAACGATGTTATAAAGCGCATTGACCAGAAGAGCTATTATTCCCGGAATTGAGAACTTTTGCAAAAGCCTGCCTATTTTTTCCGTTCCCAATATGTTGCCGTCATCTTCCGTTAGATCTATTGCTATTTCTTCAGACATAAGAAAAGATTATACAACATTTTCAATTTCAATCCAAAATCTTGAAATCGCTCATTTCGACAATGCCTGCCGGCGAATACCCCCAGCTATCGATCGCAAGCGAAGCATCGTGAATCCCGCATTCGAATTCAAAGGGATAGAAATGCTTTTCATCGTATTTCACAGATGTTTCCAAATACCACCGACGACCGCCTTCCGCCAGATCGTCCGGCTCCTTTTGATAAACGAAGCGAACATAATCGAATACGTCGCCCATGCTGCATATTTCCTTGAACTTAGTGCCAAGCTCGCTTGTTGGATAATCCTCGACGGCCTCATCTTTCACTTCTCCGCCTTGAGGCATGCCCCGTATCGGGTTTCCGTACTGCCATCAGCATTGACCGTGACATCCTTTCGAAAAGGCATGCAGTCCGAATGCCTAATCGCAAACGAATAGGAAGCAGGGAGCGACTGAAGGCATCGCTCGCGTATCCGCTCGAATTCCTCCGTATCGAGATACGATGAAGCAGGAACGCATGAAAATAGCAACGCAGTCGCGAAAACCACAAGCAACGAAATTGAAAACGTTTTGCCAAAACTACGAATCATACCAAAGCCCAATACTATCTCACATGTATGTTTGGAATTATCTTCAGAGCTTTCGAAAAATTCTCGCCATCGCCTGTGCTTTCCAGCCCTATGACAAGGCTTTGTCTAAAGGGCTCGATAGCGACGCCTGACCAGCACTCATATCGAACACCTCTAACCCGAATTGTAAGAAAAACTATTTTTTCCGTCAAAGCATCGTCTTGCTGCTATGCGATAGCTTACTCCATTTCGCATTATCCTGCTTTTTGGCTCTTGAATTAATTTCAAACACTATTTATAATGCGTGAAGGAGAAAAGACGCGACGATGATCAGATTGGCAAAGAAAAGCGACATAGACGACTTGCACAGACTCCTGGCTGACATGAATGCGATTCATGCGGAGTTGCGCCCCGACATCTTCAAAATAGGCGGGATCAAATACACGAAAGAGGAAATCGGCAAAAAGATAGCCGAATGCACAGAGCCGATTTTCGTATATGAAGAAGAAGGCGCCGTGCTCGGATATGCGTTCTGCATGATACAGGAAGTCAAGGAAACGAATCTCCTGCTCGCGCAGAAATACGTTTACATAGACGACCTGTGCGTGGACGGGAGGTTCCGAAGCAAATCCATCGGAAGCCGTCTCTACGAATATGTCAGGGAATACGCCAAGTCAATCGGAGCCAACAGGGTCAGGCTCATCGTGTGGGAAGGAAACGATAAGGCCGTCAGGTTCTATCTAAGACAAGGCATGAAGCCGCTCATCACCGTAATGGACGAAGCGCTTTGACGATTCGTCATCGAGATTGATGACCTTGCCGTATTTGAAATCAGATGAAGACTTATCCGTCAGAACCCAAAGAAGCGGAAGGCCAAGCGCTTCTTCCTTGCTCGGCTGTTCGGCAAAGCCATCTGTCAGGATTACGACGGCAGTTGGAAAATCATCTTTCATTTCCTTTTCGACGTATTTGAATATTCCCTTGAAATCCGTTCCGCCGCCGCCCGTGAATTCAATGCCATCCAAATCGCTTGCCCCGCTGAATTTCACGATTTTTTTTACTTCGGCATCGAACCAGCCCAGCCAGCCGTCCATTCTGCCTTCGAATTGGCGAACGGCGGATAGGATCTCTCCGTAGCAAATGCTAACGGCCTTTCTGGTCATGGAACCCGATACATCGACCATGAACAGCAATTTGCTGGCAATCCGGTTGTCGTTGCTTTCGAGGTTGAACCCCGGAAGGAGCAAATCGCCGTCGCAATATCGCGCATCCGGACGGAGAAACGTCCAATCGCAATCGGATATGCTTTTTTGAAGAAAATCATGCAATGCGATTCTCCAATCGATTTTCGCGCGCCTGAGCCTGTTTGCAATCCTCTTCACTGCTGCGGGAACAGAGCCGCATCCGCGATCTCCGAAACTCGAATCCGCGCCGTCTCGCCTTTTCATCAGCTCTTCGCGCCTGGCCGAATATTCGCAAGCCTGCAGAATCCTCTTATCAAGCATAGCCTGACTTTTCGCATCGCTATCTATGGCTCCGAACTTCTCATGACTGTCTATCGAGATGCCGCTCGAATTGCTCGCACCACCAGATGATGAAGCCTTGCGGCATCCAGACGCCCTCTCCTTTCTCAGCATGGCATACACTTCCTCGACAGAATACTTGCAGCCTTCTTCGCCTTCAGGCGTCTTATGCCTCGGCGCGCCCAGGTTTCTGAATTCCGGTTCGGTCCGGCAGCCGTCCTTGGCGAACATTATATTGGAGTTCACAACTATGTCCTGAGCGATATTGAGCTTATCCGTGATACCCAAATCGGCAGGAGCCCGCTGAACATGCTTCAGGACTATATGCATCACCTCGTGCATCATGATGAAATCAAGTTCGTCGTCATCCAGATTTTCCAGCATATCGGGATTGAAATATATCTTCTCGCCATCGGTTGAAGCCAACGCCGTGGAATTGACAAGCGAGCTAGTGAGGACGAATTCCATTTCAAGCAAAAGGCATCCGAAGAATCCGTTGTCAAGAAGAATCCTCATCCTCGAAAAGTAAAGCTTTCGGGTCAGCTTTTGCAGTCTGTCCTTTTCCATTGGCCCGTGCTTCGAGCGGTTGCTGATAGGCATGCTCACTTCCTCTTCAAACCATTCAGAACAGCCGAGTTCCTATTCAGAAGGTTCATGAACGAAGCGGATTTCATCAATTTCATGTCGAACCCGCTCTCCAAAGCCTGGTAATCGGTTATGAGCATTATGGCGAAATCCCTCGGAAGCTTTTCGGCATAGGCAAGGGAGTTGTCGATTCTACGCATATCATCAGTGCATTTCGAAGCCTTGTCAACCATTGCCGAGCAAAGAGCATAGAGGCTCGAAACCTTTGACGGAACAGCTGTCGCCTTGCCGTCGAATATGTCTTCAATATCGGGCAGATTCGCGCTGTCTTCCAAAAAAGCCATGAACTCGAGAGCCACCTTATTGCCTACAAGGCCGCCGATCATCGAATACGCCGAAGCGGACATTCCTTTCGTCGAGGACTCGTCGCATCGCTTGAGGATATTGCTGACCATTTCCCATGTTCTGGGAGTAGCGAAGGAGATCGCATCATCATTGGCATCGAAAGTGTTCAGCAAATCGCGCCTGTACGACAGGAATCCGATTACCCTGTTATCTATTCCAACGGATGAAGCCCAGCTTTTCCAAGCCATGAAATCCGAACGGACTTCGAAATGCATCATGCGGTTCGCCAAGGCTTTCGGCATTTTATAGGCAACCGATTTGTCGGTTATCCTGTTTCCCGCGGCTATGACCACGCAATTGTCGGGAAGCTTATGCTCTCCCACGGCTCTTTCCAACGTAAGCTGATATGCGGCGGCCTGAACGCTTGGAAGGGCGGAAGTGATTTCATCAAGCAGCAAAATGTTGAAGCAATCGTCGCCCTCGTCCATTTTGAATATTTCAGGCTTCAGCCATACGGCGAATTCCTTTTTCGCATCAGCAGACGGTATGCCCCTCAAATCAATTGGACTGAAAAGCAAAAGCCTTATGTCTGCAATGCCGACCTTGCGTCCGGTCTCTTCTCCGACCCTATCGGCCACCTGCCTGACTGCTTGCGATTTTCCGACGCCGGGCTGGCCCCACAGCATCACGGAGGGCATGGATGCGAAAGGCTCGCCGCTTCTTATCAGCGAGGCGAAAGCATCCGTCAGAATCCCGACCAATTCGCCGACATTCACTGACGGCAAATCGCTCACGATGTCATCCTGAATCATACCGCAACCCCCAATTTCCTGTCGATATCCTTCAATTCCGCGTTGACGCGCCTGATTTCATCCGCATACCCATCGCCTTTTTCCAATTCCAAACGAGCCACTTCGATATATTCGCTTTTCTCCTTCAATGCCGTTTCCTGCTCCGAAATATAGCCATCGAAGCCTTGAAGGAAATTGTCGATCCGTATCAAAATCCCCATCGGATTGTTTCCGACTTCGACCTTGTATCTCCCTTTGCGCCGAAGATACACGAAGTGCTTTGCGCCCAGATCGTAGGACGGCGCTATGATATCGAACCCATAGCAATCGGCCACCTTCTCCTCCTTGGCGTCTGCAATGCACCTGCCTATTCCTGCGAAAATCCTTTCGCGCAATTCCTTTCTGGAATCCGCAGCGGCCTTCTTCTTCTCATGCGCTTTGAGTTCCTTCTGCGATTCGAAATGCTTTCTATCGTCCCGGGCATCCTCGATGCGTTTGACGAGTCTTTTCACATCCTTTTCGTATTTGGATATGTTTTCGAGCGTCTTGATGTTCTCCTCCTTCCTTTTGGCCTGCAAGCCCCTGAGCCTTCTCAACTCGTTGGATTTCTCGACCCTTGTCTTTATCAACGGGTTTCCTATTGCAAGGGCTTTCACTTCGGCATAATCCAAAACGGTTCCGTCAACATCCGATCCATCCCTTTCGCAAACATCGTCGCTCAGGAGGCGCGAAATGAAATTCTGCTTCGTTTCCAAAAGCTGCCATGAATACGCATCAAAGCTGTTTTCCGTTATATACCTGTAGATGAACACCTGCTTCGACAAGTTTCCCTGCCTCAATATGCGCCCTTCGCGCTGCACCATATCGCTCGGCCTCCATGGAACATCTATATGATGAATGGCGACAAGCCTTTCCTGAACATTCACGCCAAGACCGAGTTTGAATGTCGAGCCTATGAGAACGCGTATGTCACCTTTCCTCACCGCATCGGTCATCTTGTTGCGCCCCTTATCGCTATCGGCGTCGTGGATATAAGCAATCTTCTCTGAAGGAATGCCAAAGCCCATCAGCAGTTTTTTAAGCTCATCATAGATGTTGAACGCTTCCTTGGGAACGGATATGTCGCAGAATATCAGCTGCGCTGATTTTTCATCCGAAAAACGCTTGTATAGTTCGAACACGTTGGCGGCGCATTTCCATGCCTTCGAATCCGTCTGCCGGATGCTCGAACATGATGCCGGCGCGTCTTCCACCAAGCGCAAATCCAAAGCACCCTTTCGACCGTCCGTGGTTATGAGGAGCATATTGTCCGTCACAGTTTGCCCATGCGACTGGATTTGCCTCGGACGACCGTCGCGAACCAAATCCGCTCGAACGGAAATATCCGCTATGAAGTCCTCGAAGCTTTCCGTTTTCGGCACCATGCAATCCGTCCAGCCTTCGAATGCGGGAAGCTCCTCGCTGTTATTGCCGATATGGTGGAAATCGGCGATATTCGCAAGAAGGCTGGCAAGCTCGGGCAGATTATGGAACTTGGAAAGGCGCGAAGCGATTCTGTATTTCGACGTATCCACATCCACCTCGAAATCCCGCGTAACTTCGCAGAACATTCCGGCCCAGCTATCGAAATTCGACAATCCGAGCAGCTCCAAATCACCGCTTTGAAGATATTTCTGGATTATGAAGCAATCGGATATGGAATTCGTAATCGGAGTTCCGGTCGCAAATACGACTCCGCCTCCTCCGTTCTGCCTCTGAATGAAAGCGACTTTATCGGCCATATCATCGCATTTGTCGCTCCCTGTGCTGTTAAGCCCCAGCACATTCGTCATCTTCGTATCAAAAGGCACGTTCTTGAAATTATGCGCTTCGTCAAGAAACAGCCTGTCGATGCCCAAGTCCTCGAAATAGATCGCCTCCTTGCCTGCGGTGCGCTTCCTGTCCTCCTCCAGCTTCTTCAGAAGCTTGGATTCCATTTTCCTGACCGCTGCGATTTTCCTGTTCACTCCGGATGTGCTTCTCGCAGGGTCTCGTCTGGCTGCCTCAAGCTGCGATTTCAACTCGTTCAATTTGTTCACATAATAATCGGGCGAAAGCGGAATCAGAAGGAAGGACGAATACGGCATTATCACCGCATCGAAGCTCCCGTCTCTGATTCTCTTCAATACATCAAGGCGTTTGGCAGGTGCGAAGGAAGTCGGCGTCACTATCAGGACATTCGCCTTCTCGTACATCATGCGAAAGAACTTCTTCCATTGCCCCAATATGTTGTTCGGAACCACATACAAGTTCTTTTTCGCCAATTTCAACCGCCTGAGCTCCATTCCGGCGGCAATCATCTCGTAGGTCTTGCCGCTGCCCACATCGTGCGCAAGCAAGACATTCGGAGAGAAGATTATCCTGGCGACAGCGTTCTTCTGATAGTCGTACAGCTTGACTTTTTCGCTCAATCCCTCGAAACGCAACAGCGATCCATCGAAAACCCGTCTTCGATTGCAGCAGAATTTCTCGTAATAGATTCGTCTTATTTCCGCTTTCCGGTTGTCATCCGCCCATATCCATGAGCGAAACTCATCGATAAGCATTTTTTGCTTTTCCTGAGCGATGAGGGTGGCCTCCTCATTGACGGAATACTCGTTCCTGTAGCCTTTGGATGCATCCCAAACCCTTTCGCAATCCTTTACGACGATGCTTTGCTGATTCAAAGTCCTTTCGATTATCTCTATGGCGTTCATGCGCTCGGTTCCGTAAGTCACGCTGACAAGAGCGTCTATGTAATAGCCTTTTGCGCACACAAGGCTCCAGCTTCCTGTCAGAGCATCATGCCTGACACGATACGATTTGTTCAAAACCCTGTCGATGAACTCCTCTATGTACCTGGCTGGAATCCACGGAGACGAAAGCGTTACGAAGATGTCGTCCGCATCGAGCCACGGAGGAAGGACGGCTTCCAACGCAGCGATGTTGTCATCGAAAAAACCCGGATATTTGACATTCGCGCACTTGGCGGCCTTGAGCTTTTCCATGATGTTTCCCGAAAGGTATTCATCGCACGAAACCCATCCCTTATAGAACTTACTCTCATCCATCTTGGCAGGGTCTAAGAAAATAGAGCCTTTGAGCTCGCTTATCACCTCCTTCATATCCTTGCCGGACGATTCGGATATGTATTCGATGTCGATGCGCGCCAAATTGCATACGGAAAGGACGAAGGCATCCTGAATGCTATCGGAATGCTCCACGACCTCTTTCCCCGCTCCATCTGATGCGAAGGCGTTTTCGAAGTTCACAGGTATTTCCATGCACATGAAATCCTCGGCCTTTTTCCTTTCCTCCTCCTTGTGCCTTCGCTTGGCGCGGCTAACCATTCCGCCCAGCGCCTTGGAAATGGATTTGGCGTATTCGCCCATTGCCGGCTCGTTGCCGTAATACCTGAAGCCTTGCAGCAATTTCTCCGCCAATTCGGGATTTTCCGAAATTATGTCTTCTAAAGATTTTTCCGCCATGATTGAATTATACGATGCGGGGCATATCAAACAACGATATACCGTAAAGATGTTCTTGGAAGCGCCCTTTAGCTGTTCTTCATTGAAAACGGCTGCCTGGTGTTTTCAAGGACATCACGCCACAATGCGCCTTTTATATCGACGAAACTGCGATTCGCCACCGCTTCCCTGATGGGCATATGAACAAAATGATTGTTCAGCATGCTTACGAGTACGGATGTCTTTCCAGCCATAGCGGCATGAACGGCATGAGAGCCGAGTCTGGCGCAATATATCGAATCGAAGCTATCCGCCGGCGCGCTTCTGATGATGTAGCTCGGATCTATATATTTCATGTTGATCCTGATGCTTTGCGTCTTGAAGTATTCGACTATCTTGTCTTTCAGGAACAAGCCTATGTCGTTATATCTGATGTTTCCGCTTTCGTCCTTCATCCCTGTCTGCTCCATGAGGTCCTGGCCTGCGCCTTCGGCAACCAATATCACCGCATGCCCCCTATCCAACAACCTTTTTCTGAGGTGAACCAAAAGCCCGTTATCGCCATCCAAATCGAAAGGATTTTCGGGAATAAGGCAGAAATTCACATCGCTCTGCGCCAGCGAAGCATGCGCTGCGATAAAGCCGGACGCCCTACCCATCACTTTGACAAGTCCGATTCCGTTAATGGCGTTTTTGGCTTCGATATGCGCACAGCGTATCACCGGAAGCGCCTGAGAGACCGCAGTATCGAATCCGAAAGAGCTTTGAATGTGCGCAAGGTCGTTATCTATGGTCTTGGGTATTCCGACTACCGCTATCTTCAATCCTCTTTTTCCTATCTCTTCGCAAATAGCTTTCGCGCCGCGCAAAGTCCCGTCGCCGCCGATGGTGAAAAGAACGTTGATATTCGAGCGTTCGATGGTATCCACGATCTCCTCCGTGTTCTCTCCGCCCCCTCTGCTGCTGCCAAGTATGGTTCCTCCCTTTTCCTGTATGTCATCGACTATATCGGGATTAAGATCGATAAAGCTGTGTTCGGACGAGTTCAGCAAACCTCTGTATCCGAACCGGATGCCGTATATTCTTTTCACTCCGTATCCGTACCATAAGCACCTGACGACCGAGCGGATGACATTATTCAATCCAGGGCATATCCCGCCGCAAGTGCAAATAGCCGCCTTGGTATGGGACGGATTGAAAAATATCTTTTGCCTCGGGCCTGCGATTTCAAGCGAAAGATTCGATGCATGCTTCGCCCTGTCGCCTTTCAAGCTCGTAGCGATGTCGAACAATATCCTATTGTCGTCATTCACATAATCAGCAAACCCATCGCCGTCATTATCCTCTATCAGAACCGGAGACGGAATATTGCGCTTCCCAAGGTTTTCAATATCGAAATTCATTTCCATAAGATGCCTCCTAATAATCGAGCAATCGAGCGGCATTTCTCCCTCTCCAGTCCGCTACCAAAGAATGCGCTTGGTCGTCGGACCCATTGTAATCATCGTCTTCTGATACACCCCAAGGCCCTTGTAGAACTCAAAGGACGAACGAATATCACCAAGCGAAAGCCGCATGCTCTTCAACTCATCATCAGACAATGGGGTGCCGCAAACTGGCATGTCCTTCAGAAGCGACGAGCATATGCCGTTCGAAGGCGAATCGGATGAAGGAATCGTAGCGAAAGGCTCATCGCTATGCTTCCATCCCATAGCCCTTGACAGGATAAATCCGGAGAACAGGGAGTGTCTCTCGTAATTGAATTCCTCGAAATACTCCCCTGCTTCATCGGAATACGACTGCTCGGTCGCCTGGGCTGCGAAAACGCCGCTCACATTCGATGATTTCGCCAAATCGGAAAAATCAGGCTTATACCCTTCCATAATCCCCGCATCGCTTTCCGGATCGGACATATCCTCTCCATATTCCGTAAGCATGCTTATGAAATACCCGGAATGGCACGAATCGCAAATGAGAGCGACCTGGCAAGGCAGAGCCGTCAGCAAATCGGCAATGTCGGAAGTGCGAAAAGGAACATACATG
>CAMOXM010000009.1:0-22819 GCA_946629155.1 uncultured Spirochaetaceae bacterium
CCCTTAAGACGCCAATTATTGCCGGAGCGCCGCCATTTCGCGCTATTTTCGCACGGAAGGGGCATTGCCTGTCAGGTGTTTTCAAAAAGCACTATCCTGATTTTGATCTTGCTTTCGCCTCCGCTTTCCGCATTTGCAAAGGCTTTCAGCTCCAGCGCGCATTTTCCTATGTATTGGTAGAATACCTTGCCATAGGCGTCTGGTCCCGAATCGGGATTTTGCGCCGGCGCAAATGCTCCGGGGCGGCCGTTTTTGAATTTGTTGTTGAGATCAAGCCATATCGGCGTGATTTCAAGCGCATAGCCCTCGCATTCTTCCAATCCGAACAAATCATAAGCCAGCAATTTGCTGCTTTGCGATGTGGGGGATACGGTCAGCGATCGTATTCCGACGGTTTCCATGCGAATGCGGCTTATCTTATTGTGGGGGAGGTAGAACGTTCTCGTGTTTTGTCCGAATTCGCCTTTCAAGTAGGTTTCGGGATAGCTTTGACCGTTCGGGAAGTCTATCGGATGCAAAGAGTCCTCGAATTCCTTCCAATTGCCTTCGTAGTTTTGCTCGCTTGCCTTTTTATTCGATATCGGGTCGGCGCTTTTCAACACTATTCCGGAATCGGCGGAGATCAGGAAAGGCATGGAGCAGAACGCATCGCCTTCCAGACTCGCCGCAACCAGATAAAGCGATGCGGCTTCTCCGCCCGTGGTCCAATGAATCGCATGGCTTTGGCCTTGTGTCATTCCGAATGAATAGGCGGACGCATTATATGACGTATCACCAAGTCGAATCGTTCCTGCGCTCGGATATTTGTCGATAAACGAGATCAGGCTGTCTTGAATCTCCTTTTCCAGAGGCATGGGCGGGTTGCCGATCTCCCCTTTGCTCTTTGACAAATACCATAGCAGAGTTTTGCTGTCATCGTCCGGAACGAGCTTCGCCAATGTGCTTGAGGAGGTTTGCGTTTTAGTGCGGACTTCCTTTTCCTCGAACTCGACGCTTTCGGTTTCTCCTCCGCAAAGCACCCTCCAGCGTCCGAAATATTTTCCGGCATCATCGAACACGTATATGTAGAAATAAAGGTTTCTGCCGTCTTTGACCGTTTGCTTTTTCGTATTGACGCTGATTTTTCTGGAAGCTCCGTCGAAGCTTATGGAGAAGTATTCGTTGCTTTGGGCCAAAATCTCCTTTTGCATATCGCTTGATATTTCCTCCGATATGTCTTCGCTGTTGCTTTGCCTGGTGAAATACGCTTGGAAGCGTCGGCTTTGGTTGCTCGCTGATGACAGGTCTATCGAGTATTCCTTGACGACGTTCGGGTCTTTGACGAATATGGTCTCGGTTTTGATGTCGCTATGTTCGCGTTCTCGTATCGATATGCTGGCGATATCGTCTATCAGCACGGGAACAGTCGCTTCGATTCCCGAGTTTCTGACGCTTATGCTTAATGCTCCCGTTTTGCCTGCCGCATCATCGCCTATTATCAGGCGGGCTTGGGTGTCGGACTCCTTTTCGAAACGCATGATTTCCGGATTTTTCGATAGGAAATCGGTTGTCGGAATCTTGTATTCGCTACCGCTTGTCAGGCTGAAAAGGTAGGTTGAAGCCGATATCAATCTTATAGGTTTCGAAAAGCAATCGTTCGAGCGAAACGAACCGCTGTCGCTTCCTTCGTAATCTATGAGATCGAATGCTTGGCTTATCGAATATTGCGCTTCAAAGGACTTCATCGGCGTCGTGGCGCATATCAGGAATTTATGATCGAACGCCTTATCCAATTTGCTTGTTATTTCGATTTCATGAACGCCCAATGTTCTTATTCTATCCAGAGGAATCGTTATGGTCCTGTCGTCCGATGCGGTGAAGCTTACGCTGTCGCTCTCGAACAGGAATCCGCCTTTGACTTTTTCATCGCCTCTCAGGTGCATGGCTTCGAGCCTGATGAATTTGCCGTTCATCTTGTCGTCTTCTATCGAATAGGCGAGCATTTTCGATTTGGAAAGAAGAGAATCCATATCCCCATCGATATAAGCGATGATTTCCGATCGGTTCGGATAATATTTGTTGAATAGGCCGTATTCGCAGCCTATCGATAGCGCGGACAATATGATAATGAGAATGCGCTTCGGAGAGATCAAGACATTTTGCAAACGCTGTTTTCCTGAAGGCGTGGCGATAAAAGCATCGGCTCGCATTTGGTTAAATGGTGTTTCCATATTGGCATCTCCATTGCTCCATGTATTCATCCATCAATAGCTGGACTTCAGGGTTGTGCTCTGGTTTTCCAAGCTTGCAACCGCCGCAATAATGACGGAGCTGGGAATCCATGTAGCCTTTCTTTCTGCAATACGTTACGATGGAGAATTTGTATTGATCTTCAGTTTTCAGGCACATTTTTGTACTGCATACGACTATGTACATGCTTTTTTCATGCCATCCCATAGTACGTCTTTCCGCTTTCTCGTCTCCGAGATATGCTATGTAGTGCGACACTCCGGAGCTTATAGGGCATAAGGCATAGATGCAGATGCCGAGCGAATATCTTCCCGTATTCTCCCATAATGTATGCTTGTTCGAGTCGTTTATGACCGGAGCGAGGGCTAACAGCGTGATTTCGTGCCTTTCGATGAAAGAGTATGAATTCGGATCCGAGGCGTCTCTGGTTTTAAGCCATATATACTTCGAAATCGAATCGTCCGTATCCTGCTGCGTCGCCTTGACGACTTCGATGATTTCCTCCGGGTCTTCAAGCGGGCTGAAGTCGAGCCTGTCGCTATTGTCGCAGCTCATATCTGAAATGGCATAGCTTACCAGGCACGAATCGTCGGGAGGCGTTATCTTCACTTTTCTTTTATTCGGTTCATCTTGAATATCGTCAGGCGATATCACGGTTGCATGTCCGGCGATTCTAAGGTTAGCCGCATCAATCGCGCCTATGTCGTAAATGCTTTTCCCGTTTTGGACCATCTTCGCTTTGAACAGCACTTTTCTGGTAGCGAATCCGGTGCAATCCGGCTTGTCCAGCAATATGCTCTGGGCGCCTTTACAGACTTTTTTGGATCTTATGCGTGAAAAAGTTTCTCCGTTGTCCTCGGAATAGCAATAATATAGCGTCGATTCGGATTCGGTCAGATTGTTTGCTTGCAAGGCGAAGCGGTGGATTTGAACATCCTCTTCGTAGTGCGAGCCGTCGTAGGCAAGCGAACACGAATAGGCTTGTTTTTCATTCGGTATGACGAAGGTTCTTTCGTCGCCTGCGGCTTTTCCGAGCACGTCGCTGATTCTAAGGCTTATTATGACGCTGCCATAGCTGTCGTTTCCGCATATGTATTCGTTTCGGCTCCATCCGGTTTCCCAGTCGTATTCCGGAATCGATGTCAAAGTGCTGTTTTTGGTTACATCAATACGCAGCCTTATGTTCTCGTACGGGCCGAATTCTTTTGTCGTTCCTGTGGAAGGAATGGTCTCGAGGCGTTCGCAAAGCGGCGGAAGGCTCATCCTTATGGTTTTCACTATCGGGTTTTCGTTCATTTCCCCAAGCATTTGATTTTCTGTCACCACATTGATTATCTCGCTTGCGTCCATCCTTTGCAGCGTGTCGTCTTTTTCAAGCGCGAATCCCATGCCGCTGCTTTCCGTTCTTAGCGCAATATTCCTGCAATATGCTCTTGCCGCATAAGCTCCTTCTTGCGTTATGTCTTGGAAAAAACCGGTGACGAAGCCGTTTTCATAGTATGCGTTCTCCATCTCGGAGTCTGTTTCGGAATCATTCATGTTCAGCATCACTCGGAACTTTCTGTTCAGCAGATCTTTCGAAGGCTTGACAATGAGCCTGTATCCGTTTTTGATAGGCTCCAAGGATATTTCAGGCGGCGGATCCGAAATGAACCTTTCGCGGGGTTTTTCGAGCGAGATTCTAAAAGTCTCATGCTTTTTGCTGCCTGCGCTTATCGTAAGGATTCCGGAATCGCCGAGCCGCCCGCCTGCGAACAGGTAGGCTATTTCGCCTCCGCCGCTTTGCCTGTCGTCGTTTGTAAAGTAAGGTTCGGCCGGACATTCCATATTCAAGCCGCTTTCACTGTCAAGGCGGAAGTCCAATTTGCCGAGCGCCTCAGGGTTTTCGCATAGAAGCGCGTATGTCGAGTTGATTTGAAGGCGCAGATCGTTTTCAAGCTTGTCGGATACTAACGCCTCATCATCAAGTCCGTCCGTGATGTCTCCGATATGGAAAACCGATATGCTTTCAGCGATTGATTTGCTGGAATCTATTGAAAACGAGAACGTGGCCGTTTTGGAATTGGCATGAGCGGAAACGGTGTAATCCGCAAGGCAATCTATCAGATTGAGCCTTATCTTGACCGCGTATTCGTCGATTTCGGCTATTCGAACCCCATTCGAGTTTTTGAAATCCGCCATGTCTATTTGTTCGCCGTCGTCTTTTGAAACCTTGTAATCGATCGAATACCTGCCGGGATTTGCAGATGAAAACAACGAATCGCCCGTCGTTATGCCGAGCATGAGAACGAGAACGTCTTGAGTGCCCGAATCAAGCATGTAAACGTTTCCGGCCGAATCCCCGCCGCTTTCGAACACTTCCGGATTGGCGCAAGTGAAATGCAAATCGGATACGAACATATTGCCGTCTTTGCAGCCCGATAGAATCGCAAGCAGGCATATTGCAGCGGTGATTGCTCCGAAACCGAATTTGAGGGCATCTTCAAGCAGTAGGTTTTTGGAAATGCCTTTGAAAAAACTTTTGAAAAACTTGTTCATATCTATATAACGGCGAAAAAGCGCGATTTGTCCTTGATGCGCTCAAAAAAAATATCGTAGTCGGATTGAAATCGCCATTTGCATTTATTGGGGCATTGTTGTAGAATAATCCAATCATTGCGAAAACACGATTATGATGTTTTCGGTTTTCAGGCGATGTAGCTCAGTTGGTAGAGCATCCGGCTCATATCCGGCAGGTCAGGGGATCGTGGCCCTTCATCGCCAATCAAGCAATAAGGCGGCCTTTTTGTGTCCGCCTTTTTTTTAAGGGCGTCCTTCGGGAATGCCTGAAAGCGGCTGATTGTTCATGGCGGGTTAGCTCAGTGGGAGAGCGGGTGCCTTACACGCACTTGGTCGGGGGTTCAAATCCCTCATCCGTCATATATGGGTGCTTTGGCAGGTCTCTGCGGAGCGCCTTATGATCAGCATTGGGAATGCTCTGATGAAACATAAGTCAATCTTTTTTCTTGTTTTTTCCGTTCTGTTTGCTTTGCCTTGCGTATCATATTCGCAGGAAGGAGGCGAGTCGCACGATGAAGCTTTGAGCTCGGCTTCCGTTTTGGAGTTGATTTCCGAAGAGCCGGTTTCCTCTGAAGGCTCTGCTCGTTCGGATAATGCTGCCGTTTCCGATGTCGCAGTCGGGCAGGATGGAACTGTTCCTGCGCGTGATGATGCTGCCGATGACGTTGCTTCCGTAAGAGGCGCTGTCGATTCCAGCATTGCCTCCGATGATGATCCTGCCGCATCTTCCGGTGTTTCCGCTGATGCGGAAGATAGTCAGGAAGGAGGGTTGTATCCGGAAATCACTTCTCAGAACGAATGGTATTTGGGCAGAAAAATCGCCAGCCATAAGATAACAGGCGTCAGAATCAGCCACAGGGGGAAAGTGGAGTCGATTTTCAGAAGCTACAGGAACAAGGTCTTCACATACGAATTGCTGTCCAATTTGCAAAGGGATCTTTATGCGACCGGATATTTCGAATCGTTCAACCCCCAAGTGGATATCGACAGGAACAAGGATCTGACTCTGATATTCGATTTCACCGAGATACCCGTGATACGAAGCATATCGTTCATAGCGGAAACAATCACAGACAAGCTTTCCTATTCGAATGAGGAATTGAGAAGGAAAACCGGCTTGCTCATAGGAGATAGCAGAACGAAAAAGGAGATCGAGGCTACCGCTCGCCTCGTCAGGGACTTCTATGTCGAGGAAAGTCGTCCGGACACGCTCGTGTCGATAGGTCTTTTCAAGGATAATCAAGCCGACGAATACAATATTGTCTATACGATAACCGAAGGGGCGGAGAAAAGAGTCGGGCAAATCGTGTTCGATGGGAACGACAATGTTCCGTCGCAGACATTGCTCAGGAACATGGAAACGACAATATCATCATCGAAACGGAACGGGCATTACCTTGAAAAGAATTTCAAGGAAGACATAAGGAAGCTTTCGGATTATTACAGGCGCAACGGCTATAAGGATGTGGAGATTACAGGTCCGGCATCCGAGCCCGTCTATATCGGCAGGGACGATGGCGTGCAGTACGTCAGGCTCACGTACACGATCAAAGAAGGTCGCCAATGGAAATACGGGAAAGTGTCGATATCGGGGAATACGGTTTTCGACGATAAAAGCATAGCTTCCATGCTTTCGTTCAAGGAAGGGGAAATATTCGATTACGAAAAAAGCAGGGCGGATGCCGATTCCATACTTTCGGACTATTACAACGAGGGCTACATATACGCTACCATTGCCCTTGAGACCACCGAGAACGAGGAATCGCAAAGCGTCGATTTGAACATGGTATTCAACGAGGAAAGCCAATGCTACATAGAAAAGGTGATGATCGAAGGCGCTGAGAGCACCGATAAGCAGGTGTTCCTGAGGGAGCTAAGCTTCAAGGAAGGGGATGTGTTCTCGCGTGAAAAGGTGCAGCAGAGCTTTCAGAACATCTATAACACCGGCTTGATAAAGGACATGACGTACAATCTCAACGCCGGAACCGATAAGCATCATCTCGTGCTCGAGCTCATAATTGAGGAAGCTCAGGCGATGGATCTGACTTTCGGAATGACTTTCGGCGGAACGGAGGGCGGATTCCCGCTTTCGTTCACCACATCGTTCAACAATAAGAATTTCCTCGGCAAGGCCAATACGCTTTCCGCCGGCATAAACGTCACCACTGACTATCAGGCGGTGAACTTCTCGCTCGGGTCGCCTTGGTTCAAGAACATCAGATGGAGCAACTCGTTCAACTTGTCTTTCGAACGCAGCGTGAAGGGAAGCGCCTTGCAAAGAAATCCTGATTCCGATTTTCAAATAGGCAGGAACAACGCTTTCCCGTTGGGATATTCCAGCTACAATGATTTCGAGGCCTATGATGAAGCCGTACCTTCGTTGAGATATCTGATGAAATACGATATGTACAGGTTTTCGTTCGGCTACAACACGGGCTATTCATGGGTGACGAAATACGGCAGGATGTCCGTTTCCGGCGGCTTGTCGATCGGATTGAATCGCGCTTCATACGACGAGAACGAATACATGCCGTTCGAATACCTCATCGAGCAATACAGACAGGCATGGAGATTTTCCAACAGACTCTATTTCGGAATCACATGGGACGGCAGGGATTTCATCGAGAATACGACGAAAGGCTATATGGTGTCTCAGAACTTCGTATATGCAGGAGGCATTCTCGGCGGGCTTTCCAACTACATAAGAAGCGTAACGACGCTGTCGGGGTATCTCATGCTTTTGAAAACCAGCGAAGGCATCAGACCGACTGCGCTTGTCGGCTCATACACCACATCCGTTTCGCTTATGCTTCCGCAATTCTACGGTACGGAGCTCGATGGTGATGATACGAGCTGGAGATGGCACGATCCCAAATTGGGCGCGACCAGATCAGAAATGCTTTATATCGACGGGATGAGAGTTGCCAGGGGTCATAAGACCGTCTATGACATATCGTTCATGTGGGACAATATATTGGAGCTTTCCTACCCTTTGGTGAACGGCATAGTGAACGCCGAGGTCTTCACTTCCATGACCGCAGTGTCCAAGCAGCTCGAGAACTTGTCTTCCAATCTGATGTGGTATGGCGCCGTCGGCATGGGAGTCAAGCTCAAGATATCGGGATTCCCCCTCGGCGTATATCTTGTCGGCGATTACAAGATCAAAGACGGCTCGGTGTCGTGGGTCGATGGCGGATTGTTCAACTACATACATCCGGTCATAGCGATTTCCACTTCTTTGATATAAGTGCGCTTTTAAAAACCCCAAAGTCCGAATCTGTCAGATGGCCTCTTCCGAGATGAAAAATCGGCGGAAAGACCCGAAATACGGCATGTATTCCTGCTTTTTCCATCGGTTTTTCATCTCGAAAAACCACAGGCATCTTCAAACAGCGGCTTTTTTAGAAGCGACCTAAATCGACATGAGCCTCCGGCAACCCATTGCGAATCCGTCCGACGCCGGAGCGGGAAGGGAAAGCGCTTTCATTGCTTGCGAAATGGCTTTCTCCAGTCTCTTAGTGCCTTCGTCCGGGCTCGCTCTCCTTCGGGCTTTTGTGGCGTCTCCGCCGCGAGCCCTTGCGATGCAAGGCCTCGCCGTGCGACCGCGCCTCAGGCTATGCTCGTACCGTCCGCAGGTGCTCGCCATCGCATGAAACCGACTGAAGTCTTCGGAAGCCTAAGCGAGCGGATGCGGGATGAGAAACCCATCATGCAGATTCCGAGCCAGCCGAGACAATACTTTGTGTATGGCTCGGCGCTCGGAAGCGATTGATGGATTTATCGTCCGCAGGTGCTCGCCATCGTATATGCAAATTGACAATAGGGTGTTTTAAAAGTAATATAGTAGTTCGGTTGCGTTTTCTTGAAAAGGATGCAAATTGCATTACTTCATTTGGATGCAAATACTTAGGAGAACAGCGATATGCAGGACAGCGAAGAAGTCAGAAGCGAGCAAGAGGAGAATAAGAAGATACAGTTCCTTGATGATTATTTGGATAAGAACCCGACAGCACGACCGGGAAGCTTTGTAAAAGGCAAAGTCATAGAAGTGCTGGAAGACAAGGCGATTGTTTCCGTTTCGAGTTTGAAAAGGGAAGTCGATATGCCTTTGGACGACAATTTCGTTCCGCCGCAGGTGGGTGACGAAATAGAAGCGGTGTTGCGGGAGAATTCCACCGGCAAATACTATTTGTCCAGAAGAAAGGAAAGAAACGAGGAAACTGAGAAGAGTCTCAAAGAGGCTTGCGAGAACAAAACGCCTGTCTTGGGCAAGTTCGTGAAAGTCAAATACAAGAGGGTCAACCCGCAGAAGTCCGCTGATTCGCCGGAGTCTGCGCAGAAAGAGGGCGAAGCAGACGACAAGCCGAAGCCCGTAGGGTATCAGGTCGAGCTGACCGATACGTATAATGCCGTTTGCTGGATAAGCAATGCGGATGTGGAGCGCGTGAACGATCCGGAATCGCTTATCGGAGTTCAGGACTATTTCATTTTGGAGAAATTCGTTTCCAATCCGAACAAGGAATCGACTGTCAACAGGCGCGCTTATCTCGAAGGGCAGATAAAGCAGATGAAGGATGAGTTCTTCAACAGCATTTCGGTCGGAGACGTTGTCGAAGGCACTGTGAAATCGCTGACAAGCTTTGGCGCGTTCATAAATTTGGGCGGATTCGATGGGCTTCTGCATCTGAGCGATATGTCGTGGGGGCGAGTGACGAAGGCGAAAAGCATCGTTAAAATCGGCGAGGTCCTCAGGCTGAGGGTCGTTTCCTTCGACAAGGAGAATTACAAGATAAACCTTTCGCTGAAAGATATGGAACCCAATCCTTGGGATACTTTCGTGGATAGGTACGAAGTCGGTCAGGTCATCACCGGAACAGTCGTGAGAGTGGTGAACTTCGGCGTATTTGTGGAAATCGAACCCGGAATAGAGGGCCTTTGCCATATTTCCGAATTGTCGTGGTCAAAGAAGAATTTCAATCCTGCGGAACTGTACCACGCCAAGGATAAGGTCGAGGTCAAGATACTCGGCTATAACATAGCGGATAGAAGGATTTCTCTTACGATAAAACAGCTTCTTGAAAATCCGTGGAGCAGCATTGCTTCCAAATATCCGGTGGGTACGAAATTGTCTGCTGTGGCTGTCAAGGTCATGGATACGGCGGCTTTCTTCAAGGTCGTCGATGATATAGACGGCTTCCTTTCCATAGACGACATTTCGTGGACGGAGAAATATAAGGATATGCACGAATTCGTCAAGGAAGGTGAAACGAGGGATGTTGTGATTACTCAGGTGGACCCGATGTCCCAGAAAATCCGCCTTTCCGTCAAGGATCTTTCGTCTAATCCATGGTCCACTTTGGCGCATAGCAATCCCAAAGGCTCCGTTCTCAAGGCTACGGTGACATCGATCGCCGATGGCGGAATCAACGTGAAGGTGAACGACGACATTTCCGCGTTCATAAATAAGGCGAACCTCAATTTGCCCGATTCGTCAACGCGCATCAGCGATGTGTATAGCGTCGGACAGGTAGTCGATGGCGTCGTGATGGATGTGAACATTCGCAATCAGAAGCTTATCCTGTCTCCTAGGGAGTATGAGAAGAAGCAAAGCATGGGCGACATACAGCAATATATGTCCAGTTCAAGCGATGACGATAGCACCGGATTCACTCTTGGCGATATCTTTGCTAAAAAAGGCAGCGATAACTGATGAAGCGGAATGATTTTGTAGTTAAAGACGGCAGTGAGAGCGACAAGGGTTTTTTTGCTAGGAACATAAGGATCATAGCGATAGCTGCCGTTGCTGTTGTTCTGGTCGTCGGCATAGTGCTTGTGGCAAGGAGCCTCTTGAATTCCAAGGCTTCGGCAGAGGCGGACAAGGCTTATGAAGCATATTCCGACTACTATTCGCTTTCAGGCGATTCCACGCAGGATGATATCAATAAGGCTTTGACTTCGCTTCTGCAGGGCGAAGCGAATTTCTCGGCGAAATCTCCTGTTGCGGTTAGAATCAATTTCTATAAGGCGGATCTTTACGATAGGTTGGGCGATGCCGATGGCAGGATAGGATCTTTGGAAAAGATCGTTTCGAACGCCGACAGCGAAAACTACCTTCTGCCGATTGCGCTGTACGATCTGGCTGTAGCATACGAGGACAAGGGCGATGTTTCCAAAGCCGCCGAGCGTTATTATCGCATATACGAGATATATGGAAGCGAAAGCGAGCTGAGCGATAGGTCTTTGTTTGCGTTGTATAGGATTTATTGCCAAAACGACGTTGCCAAGGCAAACGGCTACAAGAAGATTCTTGAGGAAGAGTTCAAGGACAGTGAATATACGAAGTTCCTGCTTGCCATCGGCCGGTAGGCTGTTTGCCGTAATTCGAAGATTAGTTCTGTGTTCGGTTGCCGCCGTGCTTTTGATTGCGTGCGGCATACCGAATTATTTTTATTTGGGCAGCAGCTACATCAACGTTCAGGTCGACAGTTCGCAGACTCCTTCTCCTGCGGCAAGCGTTTCCTTTCAGATCACCGATCCCGCTCAGCTTAGCAAATGCGTGAGATGCCCTTCCATTTGCTTGTTCTACTTTCTCGACAACGGCTCGACTTACATGAGCAATAAGAGCAAAATCAAATCGGATTTTGCTACTCGACTTGGAGCCGAGTCCAACAAAGGGGCGCTTTTCAGCGTCTCGGACGATGGTCCTACGAAGGTCATAGATGAGTTTTCCCCTTCCGACGATCAAAGCGTCAAGATTTCGATCTACCCGTTTGCCGTCGATTCCGGCTTTCCGGTTTCCAGACCGTCGTATCATATACAGATTCCGCTTGACGAGAATTCGCTTCCCGCTACCGACACCATCAGGTTCAAGCTCATATATGATCCGGTCGAGCATAGGCTTTATATGCGCTATCCGCTTGCTGCAGATGATGATGAAAGCCAATGGTTTGAGGAAGAACTCTTGAGATCAGGCGGCAAATCTTTCAGTGAGATAGCGCAGCATTCGTCCGATTTCGAGAATTACAAGAAAGACAACCCCGATTTGGGCGCGGTGAACGATAGCAAGTTGATTAAGATAAACATCATGGCTGCATTGTGCGCATCGGAGGGGTCGTTCAACAACATATATTGGTCCCGATTGAATGATTTGAGCGATGCCGCCATATTCGATTTGTGAAAATGGCGTCTTTGATAATGTGAGGGCGTTTCCAATTACGTCCTTGAAGACCTCGGAAATTCCGAAGGAGGACTTATGGGCAATGTTTTTGTCATTTCGCTGGGCGGATCTCTCGTAGCGCCTTCCGCCATAGATACGTCGTTTCTATGCGAACTCAAAACTTCCGTTCAGGCTTATTTGTCGAAAAACAGCGACAAGATCATTTTCATAGTCGGAGGAGGCGCTACCGCCAGAATCTATCAGAATGCGCTGCGCGCTGTGAATCCGGACACGCCGTCCGCATCCCTCGATGAGATAGGCATTAGGGCGACGCACATGAATGCCATAGTGGTGAAAAGCCTTTTCGGATGCGCTGATGAAGTCGTAACCGATCCGAGCGCAGCGGATATCAAGTTTTCCGGTAGGATTCTCGTTGCGGGCGGCTGGAAGCCAGGTTTCTCGACTGATATGGATGCTGTCATGCTTGCAAAGCGATTCGGAGCTTCCACTTGCATCAACCTTTCCAATATAGACATGGTCTATACGAAAGACCCGAAAGCAAATAAGGACGCATTGCCCATAGAAGATGCGACATGGGACAGATTCATATCCGAAATAGTAGGGACGAAGTGGATTCCGGGGAGCAATTATCCATTCGACCCGGTAGCCTCGCAATATGCTCGCGACAACAATCTGACTGTTGTCTGCGCAAACGGAAGAAAGATCGGCAATACGATCAGCATACTCGAAGGCGGGTCTTTCATCGGCACCAGGATTCATCCGTAATGAGTGGAAATCTTCGACTTCTCGCATTCTTGCTGGCTTTATTGACGTTCTGCTCATGCGAGGATGCTTTCATCGTCAAGACACATGGCGTTTGCGATTTGGGCGAGCGCCTCGCTGCCGAAAGGCGGCTTCTCACCGATGAGGAGGAGTTGGATGCAATCGCGCGCAGCAGATCCGATGCGGTTGATTGGAGGCTTGCAGAGGAATTCGCATGGCTTTGGCTGGATAGGGCGATTCGAAGCGGCGAATATCCGAAAGGCTCGTTGCTTATGGATTTGCCTATTCCGATTTATTCTGCGGATGGAAATCCGGTGCTTTACGAGTTCAGAGTCGTTTGCTCGGGCGAATCCATAGCGCACATAACCGCAGCGGCCACTAAGGAGTATTGCTGTCCGATTTTGTACGATTCCATGTCATCGGGATATTATGACGGATCCGCCATGGCCTTTTTGGATTCCATATCGCAGGATTGCCAAGGAATACGCATGGTTGACAACGGCTATCCGAACGTTGCTTACGGATGTTTTGAGTCGGCAGACGACAGCGCAAGACTGCGGTTCGGAAGTTTTTTCGACACCGGAACCCATCGGAAAATCGTCAAGGAGCAATTGCGCCATGTCGTGTCCTATTGCGAATTCGCAGAAGACAATCCGGGGCTTGCGCTGAAAGATGCCGATATGCTTAAGGCGAAATCCGCAATCGATACGCAGAGGGATGAAGCCGCTCGTTTCTGGTCGGAGGCGGAGAAAAGCAGGGGTTCGATAGCTTCAAAGGCACATTTATACGGCAAATCCGACTCGTCTGTCAGGACTTCGCTTGACAAGAGCTGCATATATGATGCGTTTCATATAAACGGCGGCTTCTGGCATGTTGCGAATTACGGAGCATGCGGAGCGGTCAGTGCTGGTTTCGTCTTGGACTATCTTCAGGCCAATCGTTCCGTCCATTCGAGCTGGAAGAGGTTGGAAGAATTCGAGGATAAGAAGGAAGGCCTGTATAAGACCATGTTCATCGGCTACACCTATTTGGGTGAACTCATCGATGCAATGGGCGAAAACGGAGATGTTGTGACGCTTCCGACTGACATAGGAAACGCGATAAGCTATTTTTCGGATTACAGGCTGTCGCTAAGCCTTTATTCCTATCCTAAAATATCCGTAAACAGCAATCTTCCAGGCATAAGCCTGAGGACATTGAGTTCCGGCGGCATGCATTATAGGAACGTAATAGCCTATAGGCAAATGGGGTGGGGACCGTTCTGCTGGCCCGAATTCAAGATTCTGGATCTTGTGGATTCCTCCGATTTGAGAGAAGGGAGTTGGGAAACGTTCATACCTGCGTATCATATTGCGAATTGGAACGTGGTCAGGAAATAAGATATGTGCTTTGCGATGAGCATTTGCTTAAAGGCTCATATTTCAGTATAATATGGTGAAAATGAGGTGTTAATACCGCTTTTGGCGGCGGTTTGGCATGAATTGAGTAGGTGGTGTATGAGAAAAATAATTGGCATATTGGCTGTTATTGCATTTGCTCTTTGCATGACTTCATGCGACGAGATTATGAGTTTTTTCGATAAGCAGGTCAATTCGCTTGTCGGTTCGATCGAAGGGGTCGAAATGCATCAGATCAAGTCCGGCGGCATCGATACGGACGAGCATTATGATGAGAAGCTCGGAGAGCTAATGAAGGAAAACAATATCGTGATGGGCAACGGGAGAGTCAATACCAGTTTCAATGCGATTATGACCGATGCCAAATCCGTGAAGGATCTTGATTTTACGGAAGGAGTGGTGTGCGTTTATTTTCATAAGGAAGACGATGAGGATTTCGCCGGCACGTTTGCGGATTTGGCCGCAACGCGTCCGCATTGCCAGTTCTATTCTTTTGATACGGATGTTGATCCGGTGCCGGAGCAGTGGGCTTATGCCGCTTCGAATTTCCGAGGGGATTTCGATAGCAAGGGCGAATGCGCAGCGGAGAATGAGGAAGACAAATGGAAGGTTCGGGTTGAGGATGGAACAGCCAAGACTGCTGACGATGGCGTTTCCTTCTACATTCTGAGCAATAGCAAAGTTCAGATGCAGGTTAACGGCAAGAGCGATAAGGAGCAGCTCGAAAAGATGCTGGTGGTTGCCGAGAAAAAACTCAGCTATCGTCTTAAGGCTAAAAAGATGCATTGGGGCGCAGGATATTCCATAGAAGACCACTTGTATGATGTTGTTAGCCAGGAGGATTTCGATATCCAGGTGAATTTCAAAGTCGAGAAAGAGGTTGCCGAGCAGGCCGATAATCAGAAGCTTCCGGATAAGTCCAATGTGGCGTTGGTTCTTTTCTATAGAGCTTATCCGCGTCCATTGGTTGGCTTCTCCGGCTCGTATCGAACCGAGGACTATATGATGGGCGTTTTCGATAAGGGAAATGCTGCCAGCACCGCTGAAGCGATGGGTCAGGATGAGTATAGCGTGTATAATATGAATTTCGTTCAGAGGCTTCCTGATGTGAAGTTCTTCAAATGCAACGCTTTCGGCGCCGGCGAAGATCGTAGCGTTTCCGTGGCTGTGTTGGGAAAAGGTGGCAGAGTCAGCGATATGTTAAAACGAGATTATTCGGATTACTTGAAATTGAATGAGACGTCGAATATAGGGTATGATTGGCTGGTCGAAGGGATAAAAGAGTTTAATGTCGATAAAGGCAGACCCATGTATGGCTTCATGCTGGAAGGCATTGAAGTCACTGCGTCGGGTTGGGCATGGCCTGAAAGCGAAGAAGATGTCGCTAAATTGACTAAACTGAAAGAAGAATACACTCGTTCGCTTTGGGTCATGGCTAAGGACGGCAAGTTCAACGGTTTTGCAGCGTGCGATAGCTTGAATGATTTCTTGGTGAGGTATAGTTATAAGGATCCTAGAACTAATAAAATCGAGGAAATGTATAACGGTATCAACAAGAACGACTTTAGTAAGGTCGAGGACTGTCTGAAGGCTGCTCAAGCCAAATCTGCGAAATGAACAGCTGGGGTCTTTAGAATTATTTTTCAAGGAGAATAAGCATACAATGAAAAGGATAAGCGTGATTGTTGTTTTTGCATTGTTGGGCGCGTTTGCGCTTGCATCATGCGGTCAGACGGTAAAAGGCGGCGAGGTTAAGAGCGAAGCCGAGTGGAGGGCTGGATTCGAAACGTTGGTCAATCCGCAGGGGGGAGCGGCAGGTTTGACCGCTATTGCTTCCAAAGATGGTCTTGAGAAGATTACGGCGGCCACCGGTTTCAAGTCTAAGACGAGAGCCACTGCAGCAGTGGAGTTTCTTCTAAACGGGGAGAAGAAAGCCGTTAAGGATTTGCCAGTTGCGATAGTTGACGTTATCAAAGCCAACAAGGATGCGCTCGGAGTTAGCGATGCTATGATTGGAATGATCGAAAACGGAATGGCGGGTGCAGCCAACATGCTTGAGACTGTTTACGATGTCGGCGACAATTACGGCGTTGATATTGCGGTTAATCATATCGCCACTCCGAACTGGGAGATACAATACACTGATAATGGCAAGAATGCGGATGTGGAGAAAGATGAAGCAGGTAATATAACCTCTTTCACTCCTGCCGTAATGGCGACATATATTAAGGGCGACGATGAATATTGGGCTGATAGAGATGGTGATACATGGGGAACATGGTATAAGACGAAGAAGGGAGATACGCTGTACGAATCGTGGGTTCGGATATTCGCTCTTTTGCAAAACAGCTATGCTGCGATCGGTGATGGACCGGACGGCAATGGCAAATATACCGTGACCCTTTATTGCAACCCGAAGCAAAGCATCGGTGATATCGACATTGACGATGGATTCGGCAGTTTCCTTACCAAGGAGCCGAATTCCGACGATGATATCAAATTGGAATTCAATGTTTGGTTCGGCGAAGACGACAAGAAAGTCAAGAAGCTTTCCATCGATGGCGCGGCTTTGTCTTTGGATATGTCGAATGAGCTTATCGGCGGCGATTTTCCTGAGGAGTTAGCACAGGCTCTCAAGCAGGTTCTCAACATTTCGTTCAAGGTGACTATGACCTTGGATATGGATGTGGAGTATCCTGATAGTTTTGAGTATGAGGTTCCGACGCTTCTTGATGAAATGAAATAAAACGACGGTTTTTTTCCGGCTCGGAGCATCCGGGTGAAATTTGGCGCTGAAGTTCTTAGAAGCGCCCTTAGCAACACCCTTGAATATTTGGTTATAAATGAGTATGATAAGGGCACGTCGGAATGTCGCCTAGTGGCTATGGCACCTGCTTTGGGAGCAGGGTATCGGAGGTTCGAGTCCTCTCATTCCGAATACGGAGCGATTATGGGCATAGTTAAGGAATTCATTCATCCGGATGAGTACAGGGACAACACCCTTAAGCTCATAGACAGAATCTACAGGACGGATCATTTCGTCCCTGATGTGATCTACGCCTCCTTGCGCGGCGGCGCATACATGGCCAATATAATAAGCGAGTATTACAAGCTTGTTCGGCCGAATGACAGGAGACCTGTGTTTTATGCTGCGGTAGTTGCGAGAAGTTATGCGCATCTTGCCAGAATAGGTGGCGATGTCGTGGTCGATGGCTGGACATATTCGCCGGAGCATTTGAGAACAGGAGATAAGATTCTTCTCGTTGATGATGTGTTCGACACGGGAAAGACCGTGAATAAGCTTGTCGGAATCATAATGGAGAAGGGGATTCCTCGCGACGACATCAAGGTGTGCGTTTACGATTACAAGCTGCCGCTTTACAAGCATAAGGAGTTCCTTCCAGTTCAGCCCGACTATTATTGCAGAAAGCATGTCTATTCCAGGAAAGAGGACGAGACATGGATTCACTACATGTATCATGAATTCGAAGGACTGGCGGAAGATGAGATAGATCAGCAATTCAAGGATCCGGAAGTCCGCTCCATAATGAAGAGGCTTCTTTTAGAGGAGAAGTGATAACCGATCTCTCCGGTGTGGAGTCTTTTCTTTCTCAAGGCCAGGATTTCGCCAAGGATCTTTCGTTGCTCAAGCAGAAGCGTAACTACTCCTTGGGTAGTATTTCCGCTTTTTTGGATATGATCGGCCATCCGGAAAAGGATATGATTGTATTTCATGTGGCGGGAAGCAAGGGAAAAGGCACAATTTCATACATCCTTGCTGCGCTCCTTGAGAGCAGATTCGGTTCGTGCGGCTTGTTCTTGTCGCCTTTCGTCTATGATTTCAGAGAGCGTTTCACGAGGCCGTTCTTTTTCTTCTCCGACAAGTCCTACATAGATGCTGCGAACGAGCTGCAGGAGATTTCCTTTCTGCATGAGTGCGAGTTCGAAGCGTTGAGCGTGTTCGAGAAATATTGCGTTTACAGCCTTGTCCTTTTCAGAAGAGAAGGGCTGAAATACGCAATATTTGAAGTCGGTCTCGGCGGCAGATATGATGCTACGAATGCGCTCCAGACGAATTACCAATTTTTTGCGACGATAGAGAAAGAGCACGTTCAGATTCTCGGCAGCACGTTAGCTGACATAGCTCGTGAAAAATCCAAAATCATCAAATCATGCTGCACTTGCTTCGCTTTGAATAATAACAAAATCGTAGATGATGTCTTTCGATGCGAGGCGGAATCCAAGAGTGCGTCCATTTTCTTTCTTGATGATATGGTCCGAGCTTTTGCGAGCCATCCGACGGAAAACGGGAGCAAGGTTTTTCTTACGGAGGCAGATGGCGACAATTTTTCCTATGAGATTCCGCTTTCGGGAAAAGCCTTCGTGAAAGACAGCCTTTTGGCTGTTTCGGCATTGGAAAAGCTCGGCATGCTTGGCGATGATGATTCGCATCGGGATGAAATCCTGAAATCGCTTATGCGCCTTCGTATTCCCGGGCGTTTCGAGAGGTTTGAAAGAAGCGGGATTCATTTTGTTCTTGATGGAGCGCATACATGCAAAAGCATCGGAAACGTTTCAGTCGCTTTCTCAAGCATCTTCTCCGCTTCCAAGCGCATATTGGTTTTCGGATGCGCATCGGATAAGAACGTCTTATCGATGGCAAAAACATTATCGTCCCATTTCGACGTCGTGATAATTCAAAAGCCAGGTGATTACAAGCAGAGCGATATAAACCGCATTTATGATGTTTTTCAGATCTTGAGAAATGGGCAGGAACACGGATTCGAGTTATTCAAATGCGAGGACATATCCGAAACTGAAGACATTTTACATGAAAATGCCCGACAGGGCGATGCCTGCCTTGTTACAGGTTCGTTCTATCTTGTCGATCTGTTTTACAAGAGATTCTTTCAGGCGCTTGCAAAAACCCAATGCCCCTAAGAGCAGCCATATAATCTCGCAGCGATTTCAAGGGCTGCTTTTCTTGCTGACTTGTCCGCATTTCTTATATCATCCAGCGTTTTGATTTTTTGTCCTGCTTTTTCGATGTCGGTTGATTTCCTTATTGTTTTCTTGACGATTTCGTATATTCCGCTGAACGGTATTGCGCCTGACAGAAAAAGCCGCACGGCCTCTTCATTTGCGGCGTTGAACGCAATGCACTTTCCGTGGCTTTGCAGAAGTTCATAGGCAAGGGACAGAAACGGGAAGCGTTTGACATCGGGCTTGCTGAATTCGAGGCGAAGATCCGACCAATCTATTTCGCGGACGGCAGGCGAGTCGTCGAGGCCGTAAGCCTTTGCTATCGGCAATGCCATGCTGGGAACGGATAGTTCGGCTATATAGGAGTTATCGGCAAGCTGCAGGAGAGAATGGACATGGCTGTTTTTCTGAATAACCACTTCGATCTGTTCTGGCTTGAGATTGAAAAGGTTTTTCGCCTCTATCACCTCGGAGAGCTTGTTTGCCAAGGTGCTGGAATCCACGGATATCTTCGGGCCCATGTTCCAATTCGGATTTTTCGTCGCTTCTTCCGGTGTTATTCTTTTGAAATCCGATCTGTCGCGGAACGGTCCGCCGGAGCAGGTGATTATAGCCTTTTTGACTTTTGGTTTCCAAGGTCCTTTCAATAATGTCCAAAGGCTCGAATGTTCGCTATCGACGGGAATGACATCCGCCCCTTTGCTCTTCGCATGCTTCAGATAGACTTCGCCTCCCGTCACCACGCTTTCCTTGTTTGCCAAGAGCGTGCTTATTCCCATGTCGGCGAGGATGAAGGATGCTTCCAGACCTGCGAATCCGGATATCGCATTCAATGCCGTAGTCTGCTCCGCAGGAAAATCCATCAGTATTTCACTTATGAAGCTCCTCAGATCGCAGGCGCTTTCATCTGCTACATGTATTTTGTCGCAACCAGTCGTTTTTTTCAATTTGTAAATCTTGCCAGCGCTTTTTTTGCATGAAAGTCCAACTATTCTGATCTCATCTGTTTTCGACAGCATATCGATGGCTTGACTGCCTACGCTTCCCGTAGCTCCAAGAACGATCGTGTATGGCTTGGGTTTTATTCTTCGCATGATTCGATAATCTTGTATGTATCGGTTTCGGGGTCGTACATCTTTCTTTTCTTGTTTTTGCTCAAATGCTTTTTTGAGAATCCTAGGAATACGATCGCAGATGCCACGCAGCATACGCAATCGGTTATTGGGGTGGCCCAGACTATCCCGTAGATGGGGATGATGCCTTTAAGCAGGAACATAAGCGGTATGTCGATCACGCCCTTGCGCAACAAGGCGAGAGCAAACGACTCCTTGCCATGCCCGACGGATTGGAAGAACGATATGAAGGCGTAGGCTATTGCGGAGAACGGGCAGCCTATTGCAAGCATTCTGAGGAATGAAGTCGCATGTGATCCCGACGGATTGTCGGAATATATGAAGAATGAGATGAGATCGGGTGCGAAAACGATATTTGCCGCGAAAATCGTTGCCGAGACCCCGAAGGCGAACATCAGGGTTATGTAGAGGACTCTCTTGGTTTTTCTCCTGTTGCCTGTGGAATAGGCGTATCCTAATAGCGGTAGGGCGCCTTGCGTCAGTCCTCTGACTATGGAATGCGACAACATGTTGACTTTTTTCGCTACGCCTATTCCTGCCTGATATATGGTCCCTGCGGTTGCCATGAGCCTGTCTAGGACGGCATAAGACAGGTTTTCGACCAAAGTCATTATGAAAGCAGGTGCTCCGGCTTCGAAGATGCAACTTGGAATCTTGTGATAAAAGCAGGACTTTTCCAATTTGACGCTCAATGCCATGTCTTTTTTGCGCAGGAAAAACAGCATGACTATGTAGTAGGAGAACGAAAGCGTGTTCGATATCGACGTGGCAATGGCGGCTCCTGCCACTTCATTGCCGCTTTCCATGATGGAGAACATGAATATCGGATCGAGGATGATGTTCAATAATCCGCCGCCTATCAATCCTGCGCTGGCTAATGCGGATTTCCCCATCGATCTGAAGACATGCGAGAGCAGAACGGACATTGAAATTGCCCATCCGTCATACACGACGGTGTATTTCAGGTATTCGAGGCTTTGGAAGTGTATGGCGGGATTGATTCCTCCGAGAAAATCCGTAATAGCATCTGAGAATATGCGGCAGCAAACGGAGAAAGCGGCGGTGAGCATGACACAGCCCCAGAAAGAGAATGCGCAAGCGTTTTTGGCTCTGTGGCGGTTTGACTTTCCAAGCGCTCGTGAAATCACGCTTGCCGCGCCTACGCCGAAAAGATTCGCAATGGCGTTTAGAGCCATCAGGGCGGGCATGCACAAGGCCACGGCTGCTATTTTGACATTATCTTCCGTCATTCCTATGAAGAATGTGTCCGCCATATTGTATATGACCAGCATGACCTGGCCTAAAATGGCAGGCAAAGCGAGCTTCACAAGCGCTTTGGACGGGGACATGTTTTCAAAAACGTTTTCTTCCATAATCTGACGGACCGCTAACCGAATAAGATGCCGAACGACATGCCTTTGACATTAATTTTCCGATAGCATATCATAAACGAATTGCTTTTTATTCATCGAACGTGCGTATTCGTTTGATAATAATAAAAACGGAATAACAAGTCAAGAGGCGTTTTCGAACGCGCCGCTTTCGGACGATGTCGTTCTCGAATGGCATTTCAATGCGGCTGTAAGATGAAAGCGTTCTCTGGGGAGAAAAAATGAATAATGCTGCTTTGCAAAAGCTTATTGCAATGATCATATACATGGCGGGAATAATAGGCATAGGGGTGTACTTTGCCAAAAAAGCCGCCAAGAATTCGGAGAATTTCTTCATCGGCGGAAGAAGCCTCGGTCCTTGGGTTGCGGCTTTCAGCGCCGAGGCGTCGGATATGTCTGGGTATCTTCTGATGGGTCTTCCTGGATTGGCTTATTGGACGGGTTTGGCCGAAGCCGGCTGGACATGCATCGGGCTTGCCTTGGGAACATATCTCAACTTCCTTATAGTGTCCAAAAGGCTCAGAAGATACAGCGTCGCAGTCGATGCTTTCACCTTGCCCGATTTCTTTTCGAGAAGGTTCGCCGAGAAGAAGAAAGTCATAATGTTTCTGGCTTCGTGCGTGATAGTGCTGTTTTTCAGCATCTATGCTGCGCAATGCCTGAGCGCTTGCGCCAAGCTATTCGCCAATATATTCGGCGCATCGTACAAGGGCGCGCTCGTGGTTTCGGCGGTTTTCGTTCTCGCATACACGTTCCTCGGCGGCTTTTTAGCGGAAAGCGTAGCCGATTTCGTGCAAGCCATTATAATGGTTTCGGTTCTCGTATTGGTCATGGCGGTTCTGACTGTTAATGCGGGCGGGATTTCCAGCATGATTTCCAAAGCCAGGAGCATTCCGGGCTTCTTCTCGCTGGTATCCGCCTCTTCTCCGGCTGAAGGGGTTGCCGGAACGTTCGGGGCGGCCAAGCCTTTCGGCTTCTTCGACATAATATCGATGATGGCGTGGGGACTCGGGTATTTCGGAGTGCCACAGGTCCTGATCAGGTTCATGGCAATCAGGACGGAAGGCGAGCTCAAACTGTCGAGAAGGGTTGCTGTTTCGTGGGTTGTGGTATCGATGCTCACGGCGATATTCATAGGCATAGCGGGAAGGAGCATCGCCTCGATAGGCTATGCGTCGAATGCCGCTT